>JAFADM010000138.1 GCA_023424865.1 Bacillota bacterium
TCCGATTCTTAGTTTGAAGCCTCTGATTTTTGGACGAAGGCATCTAATTCTTAGTGGAGGCTAGTGGAGGCTGACGGTAAGTTATAGGTCCTTATCCTCAAAGTCCTCCCTTTCCTCGTTAAGCACCCTGTTCTCTATTTTTTTCACTTCCTCAGCTGCCGCTTCTCTTGCCTCGGTTAGCTCCCGCTCTTCTCTTACTTCCGGCTCCTCGGAACCCTTCCGCTCTTCAGATCTATCCCTTTCCTCCGAGATATCCCTTTCCTCCGATTTTAAGGCAAGCTCCCTGGAAAATTCCGTTAAAAAGGCAGCGCGTCCCGCCAGGTCCGGCTGCTCCGGCATCCGGGGGATTTTTTCTGCTTTCATTCTCCTTTGACGCTTTAGAAAAAAATATGCCAAGCCATATACCACAAGCATGACAGCCCCTGCAAAAAGACCGGCCTCCTGGCCTGCCGCAAAAGGCATGCTGAAAATGGCTGCGGCCAGAAAAAAGAGTACCATCCAGGAAGAGGCTCTCCCTTTCCCCGGTTTGACTTGCTTTGTCTCCGCTGCGGCTTTCGCCGGGTGCTGCAAGCGGATATGAGAAGCCATAATCACAGCATAAGTAAACAGCAGCGCAAAGCCTCCTGAGCTTATGAGGAACAAATAAACACTGGGTAAAAGAAGTCCGATTCCAAGGCTTATGAGCATGGCCAGCCCCGAAAAAAGAATTCCCCGGTGGGGTACCTCTCCTTTGTCCTTCAGCCATCGGGGCGTTAACCCATCCTCGGCCAGGGAGCGAAGCATCCGCCCGAGGCCAAACATGGCTGCCAGCATGGTAGAGAGGATGGCGGTTATAAGCACCAGATTAATAATCCTGTCTGCCCCCCCGATATTCCCGTTTAACAAGGCGGCAACCATAGGGCTTACGTCTTCCCCCATGCTGTCGGTAGGTACAAGGGGAAGCAGCACACAAATTGAAACAACATAAAGGCCAACCAGGGAAAAAACCGTATAACGTATGGCTCTGGGCACATTTTTTTCCGGCTGTTCCGTTTCGGATGTCGCAAGCCCGATAATTTCAAAGCCTGCATAGGAAAACATGACGATAAGCAGACTTCCGGCAAGCCCCTTAATGCCGTTGGGCATAAAGCTTTCCCCGGCAAGGGAGCCCATACCCAGAGGAGTGCGATTAGGAAGAAGGCCAAGTATTAAAAGCAGGGCTAAAGCAATAAAGCTCACTATGGTTAAAAGCTTTATGGCTGCCAACCCGCTTTCCAGTCGGCTTAGCTTGTCGGCACCCAAAAGATTTAAAAGAGTTACAATCAAAATGACAAGACCTCCGTATAGAGGAATGGATAAGCCTGGGAACCACTTCTTAACCAGTATGGCAATGGCTGTGGCTTCGCTGGACATGGCAAGCACCATTCCAGTCCAGTAAATCCAGCCCACCATGAAACCCATGCCCGGTCCGAAAGCCTTCTCCGCAAAGCTTCTGAAAGATCCTTTTTCGGGATTCTGCGCCGTCATTTCAGAAAGTGCGGAAAGAATAAAGTACACTAAAATACCACCAAGAATATATGCAAGAACAATGGACGGGCCGGCTGTTTTTATGGCAACCGCCGATCCGAGAAAAAAGGAACCTCCGATAACAGACCCCAGCGCCATCATGGTCAACCCTATGGCTGACAGGCCTTTGCGTCCCTTCTCCCGGGATTTTCCTTCCATTCATTCGCCCTCCGTTTTACTAAATGGTGTAAAAAAACAATTTCATTGAGTTTAAAACCCCGAACCGCCATTTTCACCATAATCACTCCTTAGTATTTCAAAAAACGAACGTCTCATTCGGCAGCCAGCGGAGTGTTTTCAGAGTACCAAATACAAATAATCCAATTTAAAGAACTTTATTAATTTAATGTAATTTTGCAAAAAGCGTTGACTTAAAGTTAACTTTAACTGGTACCATGATTATGAAAATGGGAGGAGGTTAAATAAATTGGCTTATTTAGGAGAATCAATTAAAAAACTCGGGTTCGGTCTTATGAGGCTTCCTATGATCGGCTCAGAGGTGGATATTGAACAGACAAAGCAAATGGTGGATCTGTTTTTAAAAAAAGGTTTCACTTATTTTGACACCGCTTATGGCTACATCGGAGGCAAATCGGAGGAAGCCATAAAAACAGCCCTGGTGGACCGTTATCCCAGGGAAAGCTTCCAGCTTGCTACCAAGCTTCCGGCCTGGGCAGGACCGAAAACCGCCGAGGAAGCACGGCAAATGTTTTATACATCCTTGAAACGAACAGGTGCAGGTTATTTTGATTACTATCTCCTTCATAATTTAGGAGACAACAGAACAAAGTCCTTTTATGAATATGATATTTGGGGCTTTCTTGCCGAACAGAAGGCAAAGGGGCTGATCAAGCATTTAGGCTTCTCCATTCATGATAAGGCCCAGGTTCTGGACGAAATTCTCACCCGGCATCCTGAAATGGAGTTTGTTCAGCTCCAGATTAACTATGCCGACTGGGAAAGCTCTTCCATAGAGTCCCGTAAATGCTACGAGGTTGCCCGCAAGCATAATAAGCCCATTATCATCATGGAGCCTGTCAAGGGCGGCTCTCTGTCCGACTTGCCCGAGGTTGTTGCCGGGATATTCAAGGAATCCAATTCTGAGGCAACCCTTTCTTCCTGGGCAATCCGGTATGCTGCGTCTCTGGAAGGCCTTATCACGGTTTTAAGCGGTATGTCCAATATGGAGCAAATGGAGGACAACCTTAAAACCATGGAAGCCTTCAA
>JAFADM010000173.1 GCA_023424865.1 Bacillota bacterium
TAGGTTATTCGGCGGGCTTGAATAAGCTGAGGGCTTTTTCAACCTTAACCCGCCAGACCATATGAGAGGAGCCTTCGCCCCAAAAATCCTTTAGGAAGTATTCCGGCGGGCCATATTTTTTGCGCCATATTTTCTGTGCTTCCTTAAACCCGCTGTCAAAGCAAAATTCGTCTACCCCTTTTGCCTCCAGCTCCCTGAAAAGGCGGTAAAGAAGCTGGGAAGCCACGCCCTGGCGATGATAGCCGGGATGGGTATAAACCGTGCCTATTTCAGGCAGGCCTTCAAGTTCATTATTGGTGCAGCGTTTCATAAGATCATTGGCGATGCCGGATTCCACGCACCCGATGATCCGGCCCTGGTATTCTGCGAAAAGAAAGAATCTGTCCCTTCCGGCCGTTTCAAAATCCTGTTTTAGAATGCGCTTTTTATCCTCCCATTCCTCAAGCATTCCATTTGCATCGTCTATACCGTTTATTTCATATGCGTAAGTTAAAACCGTTTTGAAAAAATTATAAATTGCTTCTGTTTCTTCTCTTTTGGGTCTTCTTATTATGAATTTGCTTTTTTCCATACGAAAAGTATCCTCTTTTAATTCCAATCCAGGGAACAGCTCTTTTCCCCGGATAGCCTGTTTTTAGAATGAATAGACGAGCTTTGAAAACAACACTTTTTACAATGATTAGTTGGTAAAGGTTCACCCATTAAAGCAATAAATTCATCGCAATAACAGTGTGCTCCTTATTACCATAGGTTCTTGCTACGCGTTCCTTTTCAACATATCCCATGCGGCACCAAAAATGAAAACCATTGGTATTTTCCTCTACAACAGCGATTCTCAGCTTTTGGCCGTGATTTTCAGAAACCAGGGTTTTTAGAAAATCATGCACTTTACGCCCTAATCCGTTTTTTCTTTCGCCGGGGTCAATGAGCATTAAGCCGATTATCCATTCGCCCACATCTTTGTAATCCTTAATTAAGTCAATGACTCCAATTAAAACGGCTTTTTCATTGTATACTCCAAAAACAAATTTGTCCTCCATAGTCTTTTCCGGCGGCATATCGAAAAGCACACTGTGCCCGGCATCCTTTTCCGGCGGCCTGCCTTCGACAAGCTCCGAAAAGTCGGAGCACCTTTCGCACAGGTTTTGCACCTCGGCTTCATTCGCACCGGACAATAGGCGTATAGTGTAGGGTGATTCGCCCTGTATTTTGTATTCAGCCAGCATTTTCTTCATCCTGATTTCTGCATTTCTGCTTTTTTCTCTATTTTACCATACCCTTTCCTGGTTTTGTCCTTTTTCAATACCTTCAGCCTGACTCCAATAAGCATGCCATTAAAAGGATAAAAATTTCAAATTTCATGCAACCAAATAGAATATTTGGGTAGTAGATAGGTAACAGGAAACAAATTAAAAGACAGGAGGGGAACGGATGAAGGATAGCGATATTGTTGAGCTATATTGGACGCGCGCTGAAAATGCCATTGCTGAAACCGCTTTGAAATATGGAAAATACTGTTATGCTATTGCTCTTAATATCCTTTTTAATACTGAGGATGCAGAAGAAAGCGTGAATGATGCATACCTGGGTGCATGGAACACGATGCCGCCTCACCGCCCGTCCATCCTGTCAACATTCTTGGGAAAGATAACCCGGCGCATAGCTCTGAATAAATGGCGAGATAAAAATGCAGACAAGCGGGGTAGAGGAGAGATCGCATTAGTTCTCGACGAATTAAAGGACTGTATTCCGTCAAGTAATGACGTTGAAAGGGAAATACAAATGGCAGAGCTGGAAAAGGCGGTTTCATCTTTTGTAAAGGCACTGCCAAATAGTGAGAGATGGGTGTTCATCTGCCGCTATTGGTATCTTGATCCCATACCCACCATATGCAAACATTTTGGTTATAGCCAAAGCAAGGTTAAATCTATGCTCCACAGAACGAGGGCAAAGCTCATGATTTCTTTAAAGGAGGAGGACGTTATTAATGACAACTTATAAGTTGCTTGAAGCAATAGGAGCAATAGATGATAAGGATATTCGGGCCGCCAGAGGGTGTGAGAATCCAGCAAACCGCCGTAAAGCCAAATGGGGTTTGATTGCAGCCTGCTTGATGCTTTGCATTGCTTTTTTAGGAACCGCATATGCACAAGGCTTGATTTCATTTGATTGGGTTGAGAAATTATTTGGGATAGATGAAAAAACAGAACTGTTGGAGGACAATATGGTTCCAGTCAACAAAAGTATCGTCTCCAACGGCATTACCCTGACAATACAGAGCATTGTCACAGATGGGTCATCGGTCTATGCGGATTTCAGAATTGATAAGCTTCCATCCGAAGAAGTACAAACAAATCTTTCTTTTTCCATATCTGTTCGAAATAGCTTCGGTCTTGATTTTGGCGGCTACTCTGGAGGACAGATTGCCTTAATACCAATTGAAGACAGCCAGAAGAGCTCTGAGAATAATGGTCATGAATATATACTTCTTGCCAGAGTTTCCGGCTTAAATGAGAGTTTGCTTGGGAAAAATATCACCTTAACCGCAAAATACAATGAGTATTACTACTTGGAAAGCTACGAGGATAGCGTAATTAAAAGCGGCGAACTCACCAACGAGTGGGTTTTCAAAATAAGATTAAATGATTCAATGGAATCAGTGAGTTATAGGATGGCGGATGGTACCCCTGTTACAATTACACCGATATCCTTTTCTTTGGAACAGACTCATTTTTTTAGTCAAACCGCGGACCATTTTAAAGTTGAAATGACCGACGGCGGCTTGATCGATTTGATGGGCAGCAGCAGCTTTGAAAAGGGACACATTGACGCGAACGGCAAAGAAGTGCCCAGCTATAAAATAAGCAGTATCCTGTTTGCGGAAATTATTAATCCAAAGGATGTGTCTGCTCTTTGGGTGGATGATATCCGGTATGAGCTTATTCAAGATTGATGCAGAAAAGATTGTTGCCGCCGTGCTTTCTCCCGGATCTGCGCTGGGCGGTATCAGCCGGAGCCACAATCGTATAGTGCTCAAGGAAGGATTTATTCCATGCCGCTTTATCAAGGGTTCCTGTAAGGTGGTGATTAGCTGGAACCTTTCCCGAGTTCGTCCGAGATCCTTTGCCTTATTTTTTCGGCGCTAACGGAAAGGACTCCCAGGGTTTCAAGCCAGTGATCCCTGGCGTTGATATACTCAGTTTCCGTATCAACAGGGGGCTGGTTAAGCGCAAGTAAAACGCCGGTGCTGTTGCCGCTGTCAAAGAAAAAAAGGCTGCGTTGTATGGCAGCGATGCTGTAATTGTTCTGCCTTAGCATGTAAATGATGCGGAGCCGGGCAATCTCGATGTCCCCGTATACCCGTGCATTTCCGCGGCCATTTCGCGGCGTGCGGATAAGTCCATTGCGTTCCCAGTTGCGTAAAACCTCCGGGGTAACCCCTAATAAATGAGCAGCTTCCTTATGGCTGTAGGTTGCTCCTGTTGTAGGAAGAACCTTTTCCTCCGTCCAGCTTTTCAGCAATGCCGCGGTTTCCAGCGCAGCGGCATACTCCTTCTCAACAAGGCGCTTATGGCCTTCGGCGCTGGACAGGGCCTTTATTAAATCCCATTCCTTTAGAGCGAAAACAATGGTGAAGGCGGATTTTCTCAATGTTTTGTTGGTATAGGGATCGCTGAAAATGGTTCTTAACACCCGGAGCTGAAGGCGGTGCCGGTGAGTAAACCTCCGATACCCGTTTGCCGAGCGCGGAACAGAGGCTATGAGCCCTATGCGTTCATAAAACCTTATGGTGTTTGGGTGGACGGACAGTTCCCTTGCAATGTGGCCCGTTGTATCGTGGGAGGCTTTCTCACTTCCGGTTTTGTACGCTATCGGTTTATTGGGGGGCACATACTTTATGATGTCTCCGATATCACAGCCAAGAACAGCGCAAATTCTTGCAAGAACGTTTAAATCAGGGCGTTTCACACTGTTGTCTATGTATTGGTTCAATTGGTTTTTTTGAACATTGGCCATATAGGCCAGCTTGTCTCGGTCATAGCCTTTTTTACGTATGGCTTGCCCAAGCGTTATATCAAAGTGTCCCCATTGATCTGCCATAATTCCTCCCCTTTTATGCGCTGCTTGATAAATAGAGTATATCAAATTCCTAACAGCTATCAAATAAAACTCTCCAATAATACACCACCCCTAAGGACGGATGGTACTCTCTATCCATGAAAGGAGGAAGGTCTATGAAATTTCATATTCATGTGAGGGACCTGTCCAAAATCTACCGCGTTCCTGTGAGAAAAGGGGGTATGCGCTCGGCATTCAAAAGCCTGATCCGTCCGGAGTATCATGAGGTTAAAGCAGTCAGCAATGTAAGCTTTGAAATTGAAAGAGGGGAGATGGTGGGGTTTATAGGGCCAAACGGTGCGGGCAAAACCACCACTCTTAAAATGCTGTCGGGGCTTCTTTATCCTACCTCGGGGAATGTTTCCTGCTCCGGCTTCACGCCATGGATGCGAAAAAAACCATACTTAAAAAAGATCAGCCTGCTTATGGGTAACCGCAATCAATTGCAGTGGAATAATACGGTTTACGATACCATGTTCATATTCAAGGAGATATACGGTGTTTCGGGCACGGATTTTAAAAGGCATCTCTCAGAGCTTTCCGAAATGTTCGACGCGGGCAAGCTTATGGAAAAGCAAGCACGAAACCTGTCTCTTGGTGAACGTTCCAAGTGTGAGTTTATGATGGCTCTTTTGCACAAGCCGGAAATCCTTTATCTTGACGAGCCCACCCTTGGCCTGGATGTTACCATGCAATTAAGGCTGCGGCAGTATATAAGGCAGTACAATGAGAAATATGGCGCCACAGTAATCCTTACAAGCCATTACATGTCTGACATCGTTTCCCTCTGTCCCAGGGTAATGCTTATTAATGGCGGCAAATTGCTGTATGACGGAAAGCTGGCCCAGCTTACAGATAAGATGACATCTTATAAAATAATAAGGCTTACCCTTGAAGATGGGAATGCTCCTGTATGCCAGGAAAGCCTCGGCCAGCAGCATATACCGGCAGAGCTGACCGGAATTTCCGGCAACGAATACACCCTGCGTGTCCGGAAAGAGGATTCCGTGAAGGTAAGCTCGGCTTTAATGAGCCATTACAAGCTTATGGATTTTGGAATCGGGGATCCACCCGTTGAAGCGGTAATCGATAAAATTTATTCCGAGGGGGTGGCTTTATGAATCTTCGCGGGGGATTAGCCATCATTCGCGGGCAGTTGTTCGGCTTCCTCTCCTCAAAGGGCTTTTTCTGGACTCTGGCACTGGGATGGATGACCGGTCCTGTTATCTACCTGCTGGTGTGGACGGCAGCCTCGTCGGGAGGAGCCATTGGGGGCTACGATAAGAATGGATTCGTTCTGTATTATCTAAGCTTGATTGTTGTAAACCAGTTAACCTATCCCACCTCTCACTGGTCCACGGGAGAAGCCATAAACAACGGCTCCATAGCCTCTGCGCTGTTGCGTCCCCTGCCGCTCATATATGGTGACATCGGATGCGACATGGCTGTTAAAATGGTATGTATGCCGTTTGTGGCAGTTGTAACGGTTATTATCGGCTTGCTGTTTAAGGTGCAGGTTGACTTTAAATTAGGGGATTTCGGAATGGCCTTGGCAGCGCTTGCTTTTGCACTGGTCATTCGATTTCTCATTGCCCATACCCTTTCGCTGATGGCCTTCTGGACTCAGCAGTCCGGCGCGCTTCTTAGCCTAAACGATACGTTTATTTTTCTTTTTGCCGGGCAGGCGGCACCTCTGGCGCTGTTTCCGGGTTTTTTGCGGGAGCTGGCAGGCTTTTTACCCTATCGTTACATGGTTTCGTATCCGGTTGAGGTTTTAATGGGAAAGCTTTCCCCTGGTGAAATAGGAAGAGGCTTCCTGCTTCAGTTTGTATGGATGCTGGTTTTAATACTGATTTGTTATATTGTTAACAAAAAAGGCCTGAAGAAGCACTCGGCGGTAGGAGGATGAGTATGAGATATTTAAGACTGACAGGCACCTTTATCCGAGGGGCTTTTCAGAATGAATCCGCATTCAGGTTTAATTTTTTTATGAAGCTTTTTAATGCTGTATTAAGTCTGGCAGGAGGTATAGGTGGCATTTTTATCATCTATTCCAATAATGAAAGCCTTAACGGGTGGTCATTTGCGGAAACACTGGCGGTCCTCGGCGTTTACATGCTGGTTCAGGCATTTGCGGGGCTTTCCTTCGGTCCGAGCCTGAATAAGCTGGGGGGCATGGGCGGAGAAATTGAGACAGGTACCTTTGATTACACATTATTAAGGCCTGTTTCAAAGCAATTCTATATAAGCCTGCGCGAATGGTCTCTCTGGTCGGCTTTCGACATAGCGGAGAGCTGTGGCGTCATAGTTGCGGCAGTTTGGCAAAGAGGCTTATCCGTAAGCGCAATAATGCAGTTTTTATTTGCGCTGGTGATTTCCTTGGGCATCTATTACGCCATATTGCTGTTTTTCAATTCCGTAGCCTTTTGGTACAGAGGGACCTATTTAACCTGGATAATCAATGATGTGATGCAAGCCGGACGTTACCCTGTGGGCATATATCCCTGGTCGGTGCGACTGCTTTTAACCTGGGTGTTTCCCGTTGGCTTTATTGTATCCATTCCTGCCGACGCCCTTATGCAAAAAGCCCAGCCAATGATGCTGCTGGCAGGACTTGGGGTGATGCTGGTGCTGTTTACCCTTTCAACGGTTTTCTTCAACCTCAGCCTGCGCAAATATTCCAGTGCCTCCAGCTAAGCCTGTAAAGCTTTGTTATAGCGTAGAGTCTATGGAGCGTGGATTGTATTCGGTACCGGCAGTATTTAAAATAAAACCGAAGCAGGCGGCTTGTATTTGTATTGTGCAAAGCACGGCCTGCAAAAATACACCCATGCCTTTAAATAGTGCCGGTTGCTTTCAATTGGCCGAAGGAGAAATAAGGGGATACAGGATGATGAAACATCACGCTTGTATCCCCTTGGGGTTTTTAAAATCCTTTATTCGCCCTGAGGAAGCTTTACCACCACGTCGTAGCTCCTGCCGGGAGCAATGTCCGTAATAACGCTTCCTTCCAAACGCTTGCCGTCAACCCACACCTCCAGGGACCGGACAGCAGCGTCCCGTTCCATTTGCACGGAAAACGCCGCGCCCCGGAAGTTGCGCTTTACCGAAGCCTTTGACCATGCTGCCGGCAGTTGGGGTTTCACACTCAAGCCCTCCTTGCAGCCCTGAAGGCCAAAGAGGCCGTCAATGAGGCAGCGGCAGAACCAGGGAATGGTTCCGGTGTTGAACAGGTGGCTTGAACGCCCGGCGGTACGGGGATACAGGCGGTAGGCGCCCCGGTAGTAGTTGGGAATGAATATGGGAAGCTGTCCACGCTGAACGATATCCTCCCTGGAAGACCCGGGGAGCATCTTGCGTAGCAGGCGGAATGCGTTCTCGCTTTCGCCTTGTGCGTACAGCGCATAAATATAGAACGCTGCCGCATGGTTGTATACCGCGCCGTTTTCCGCCGAACCGGGGTGCTTCTGGGTGACACGGCCCACATCCTCACGCATCTTTGTAAAGGAGGGAGCCAGCTTTTCAACGCCGTAGGGAGTTTCCAACTGTTCTGCAACCGCCTGCATAAGCTTTTGCTTCTTTTCCTCATCCGCCGCGCCGCACAGGAGTGCCCAGCCCTGGGGGTTAATGAAGATGCGGCCTTCGGTATCGCGGCTTACACCGAATACCACGTTGTCGTCGGTAATTCCCCGGGCGTACCAGCCCCCGTCCCACAGGTATTGGTTGATATTCTTATTCGATTTTTCAGCCTCGGCCCGGAAGAATTCCGCCCGGTGGGCATGTCCGCTTTTTTCACAGATGTCGGCCCAAAGAATAAACGCATAGGCGCTGGCCATGGTCAGCCAGCCGGAGACGCCCTTGCCCTTGTAGCCCACCATGTTCATGGGATCGCACCAGTCTCCCTGGTTGATGTAATTGAGTCCGCGCTGGTCCTTGTCCTTTAAAAGCCACAGCATAGCCTTGTCAATGTGCTCAAAAACCGTTGCTTTGGCCTCACCTCCCGCAAAGGGAACCACTTCGTCAAGAATGGTAAAATCATTGGTCTCGTCCAGATAGGGCGCCAGGCAGACCGGAAGCCAGACACAGTGGTCGGAATGAGGCACCTGATTGATGTATTTGAGCTCGGCGTCCTTATGAAGAATGATACCGTCCGGCATGGCACCGTTTTCCTGCTGCTGAGAAAGGGCAATGCGGAACGCTTCTCTTGCAACCGCAGGCTTTATGTAGCTCATGCCCATATTGTCCTGAAGGTAGTTGCGGGTTTGAGGGTCGGTGGAAAGACGGTTGGTAATACCGTGGTAGTACATCTGCCGGGGCATCCAGTGATTGACATAATTGTCCAGCTGAGGGTCCGGTGTTTGAATGGTCACACAACCCTTTCCCTCAGCTACATAGGCGGTGTATTCCCTGCGGGCCTGTAAAAATCCATCCTCGCCGGCTTCATCCTTGCTAAGGAAGTACTTCTGGCGGATGCTGCGGATTTCCTCCAAATTATTGGCTGGCCCAAACAAAAACCGGTATTCCCGGGTATCATCGGCTTCCAGGCTGATGCGGTACTGGAGGACGGCGGAAGGCATTTCGTAACGGGCGTCCCCTTTTTGAAGGGCCTCACTCTGAACGCCGCTGGGCAGGGTGATTCCTCCCTCGCCTTCAAAGGCTTCCTGGCTGGCTTCCCATGAATCGGGAGTGCAGTCGGGCAAAAGAAAGGTTTTATCCTTATAGTTCTTTACCTTATAGTAATCCTTATACTTCTGGTAGGGGGAGATGGAGGAACAGACAATGCCACCAAGCTCCTGAAGGTATTCTGCCGACTGGTTCATCCAGGACATATAACCCACGGTGAAGCAGGGATAAACACTCAGTTTGCGGGAGCGGCCGGAAAGGTTGGTCACCTTTATCCTCCAGAGCTCCAGAGGGTCTTCCTTTGGCAGTGTGAGGCACATTTCAACACGGACGCCCAGCTTTTCCACTGTCCAGACAATGTCGTACTTGCCTGCCGCAAAGACGTACCGGTCAGGTATGGAGCGCACCGGCTCGTAAGGTGCCGAGAAAATTTCACCGGTTTCCTCATCCTTAATAAAAACGAAACGGCCCGGATGATGGGCATAATAAGGCTGCTCGGGCTGCATGAAGGTTACAGCCTCCAGATTGGGTCCATGGCTGTACTTGGCCGGTTCGGGCTGCATAAACTGCGCCACGGTGTAGCCGCGGCAGTTAACATGGATCATCATGCTTTCATTCCACAAAAAGCCTGAAGCTTTGGGAAGCACGGTTGGGCTGGT
>JAFADM010000239.1 GCA_023424865.1 Bacillota bacterium
CAGGGCGAGCTTATTACCGCCAATATCCATGCCCTGTCCAAGGGAATGGAAAGCGCCCGGGTTTTCGATTATTACAGTGAAGCCGGGGAGTATGCGGACATCCCCTTAAACAAATTAAAAAGTCCCCAGGAAAATGCCCAGATCTATTTTAAAAAGTACAACAAGGCCCGCAACGCCTTTGCCTATGCGGAAAAGGAACTGGAAACGCTAAAGACTGAGGCAGCCTACCTTGAAAATGTCCTCTTTGCTCTGGAAACCGCCGAAGGCACCGAGCAGCTCCTTGAAATACGTCAGGAGCTTTTGGAGCAGGGTTACCTCAAGGCTCCCCCTGTTAAGGGAAAACCCAAGAAGACGCCTCCGGTTAAGGCTCTTCCTGAAAAATACGTTTCCGCTGACGGCTTTGACATCTTTGTGGGTAAGAACAATCTGCAAAATGATCGGCTTACACTTAAAACCTCACGGCAGGAGGATATCTGGTTTCATGTAAAAAATTATTCCGGCTCCCATGTGGTCATCCGCGCCGAGGGAAAAGACGTACCCGACACAACCCTTCTGGAGGCAGCCGGTTACGCAGCCTGGTTCAGCAAAGCCCGGACCTCCTCCAAGGTCGAAGTAGACTATACGGCCATAAGGCATGTAAAAAAGCCCTCGGGAGCTAAGCCGGGAATGGTTATTTATGTAAACTACAATACCCTGATAGTTCCCCCAAAGGCACCTGCTCAAAAGGAGGAATAGCGCAATGTCAAACGCTTTAACGCCTGCACAGCAACGGGAGCTGTGGGTAAACGCCCTCACAAGGATTGCCGGACCTGTCCTGGAAAGCGCCTCAAAGGGAAGGCTCCAGGAAAGTATGCCCTTTCGGGGCCGGGAACCCGGAATGCAGGCATTTACTTATCTGGAGGCCCTGGGAAGAACCCTTACAGGGATTGCCCCCTGGCTTGAAAACGGTACGGAAGAGCCTCTTCGGAATAAAATGGCCGAGCAGGCTCGGGAAAGCCTGAAGCATTTAACCGATCCTGAATCCAACCAATGGGTAAGCTTTACCAATGAAAAGGGGGATCAGCCTCTGGTGGATGCCGCCTTTCTGGCCCATGCCCTTTTAAGAGCTCCGGTTGAGCTCTGGGACAAGCTGGACGGTGAGGTAAAGGATAATATTATCCGATGCTTTACCGCTGTCAGAAGCTGCAAGGCTCATCACTGCAATTGGCTGCTTTTTGCGGCTATGGTGGAAACGGCTTTATACCGGTTCGGCGGAGGTTATGACCGTATGCGCATAGATTATGCCCTTCGCATGCATGAAAAGTGGTATAAGGGCGACGGAGCGTATGGAGACGGCGAGGCCTTTCATTGGGATTATTACAATAGCTTTGTTATCCAGCCCATGCTCACGGACATACTCCGTTTCGCGGGGCATCTGGATAAGGATTGGGAAAGCTTGCGGGAGCCTGTTTTTATGCGTGCCCGGCGGTATGCCCGAATTCTTGAAGGGCTCATTGCTCCCGACGGCACTTTCCCCCCTCTTGGCCGCTCCATTGCCTACCGCTTCGGAGCCTTTCACCATCTGGCGCATATGGCTTACAGACAGGACCTGCCCGATGAAGTTACCCCAGCCCAGGTTCGCTGCGCCTTGACCTCGGTCATTTTAAGGACGATGGAGGCACCGGATATGTTTGATGACGAGGGTTGGCTCCACATCGGCCTTTACGGACGTCAGGAAGGATTGGGTGAGCCCTACATATCCACAGGAAGCCTTTACCTTTGCTCCGCCGTTTTCCTCCCTCTGGGCCTTTCACCGGAAGCCTCGTTCTGGACCGGCGATTCCTGCGACTGGTCAAGCAGAAGGATCTGGTCGGGCGCGGACAGCAAAGCGGATCACGCTCTGAAGATATAGTGGCCTGCACCTTGAAGACCACTATCCTGTTTTAGGGTTCCAAGGAGGGCGAAAAGATGGAAATAAGACTGCTGAATGACTCTTTTACTGTCTGTAAAATTAAAGATATGAGTCAGGTGGACTATACCGACGTTTATTGCTTCGTGGGTAAAACGGACGAGGAGCTGTCCCTGGTCTGCCGTACCGCAAGTGTCCCTCCGGAAACTCTGGAAAGAGAAGACGGCTGGCGGGGCTTTCGAATTCAGGGTGTTCTGGATTTTTCGCTTACAGGCATTCTATCAGGAATCGCTTCTTTGCTTGCCCAGAATCACATTCCTCTTTTTGCCTTGTCCACTTACAACACCGATTATATCTTTACCAAGAGCGAGCACTTTGACCGGGCTATAGGGGTGTTAGCGGAGGCGGGCTACCGGATTGTACCCCCTGGCTTATCCTGAAGCGGATCAGGCTGTTTGAGGGCGAAACACCCAACAGTTTATTCGGTGCTTTGAACAAAGTCAGAAAAATTGCGTTCTGCTTAAAAGGGTGGGGCTACTCCATCCCAAAGAGCTTCTCGAAATAGTAGGCTCCTTTGTTTGTAAGATCAAATGCTGAAAGGTATTCCATAGCCATTTGCTTATCCTTGAAGTATTCCTTTATGAGAACCCCCTGCTCTCCCTCCACAGTAATGGGTTCACACTTATAGTATTCAAGTCCAATAATTTGTTCTTTTCCAGGTACCTTGTATGTAAACCCCACATATTGCCCCTGGCTGTTTTCAATCA
>JAFADM010000263.1 GCA_023424865.1 Bacillota bacterium
GCTTTATTCTGCGTATAGAGGACACGGATCAGGAGCGCTATGTGGAAGGGGCCGTGGACATTATCTATAATACCTTGAAAAAATGCGGCTTAAAGCATGACGAGGGTCCGGACGTAGGAGGACCCTATGGCCCCTATGTTCAAAGCGAACGAAAGGCAACCTACCTCCCTTATGCCAGGGAGCTTGTGGAGAAAGGACACGCTTATTACTGCTTTTGCGGCAAGGAGAGGCTTGACGGCCTGAGAGAAGCCTCAGAGGCCAAGGGCCAGACCTTTATGTATGACAGGCATTGCCTTGGGCTTTCCAGGGAAGAAATTGAGACAAAGCTTCAGGCCGGAGAGGCCTATGTTATCCGCCAGAAAATGCCTCGGGAAGGCACCACTACCTTCAGTGATGCCGTTTACGGGGATATAACGGTGGAAAATGCCATGCTGGAGGATCAGATTCTTTTGAAATCCGACGGTCTTCCCACTTATAATTTTGCCAATGTAGTGGACGATCACCTCATGCACATCACCCATGTTGTACGAGGCAGTGAGTATTTATCCTCCACCCCCAAATACAATCTGCTATATGAAGCCTTTGGCTGGGACATTCCTACTTATGTCCACCTTCCCCTTCTGGTTAAGCCCGACGGCTCCAAAATATCAAAGCGCAAAGGGGATGCCGGCTTTGAGGACCTCCTTCAAATGGGCTTTATAGTGGAGGCAGTGCTGAACTATATTGCCCTTTTGGGTTGGTCACCGGACAGCAATCAGGAAATATTCTCCCTTGAAGAGCTTGAAAAGGCCTTTAATATTGAACGTATCGGCCATTCCCCTTCCTCCTTCGATATGACGAAGCTCAAATGGTTCAACGCCGAATATTTAAGAACCATGCCCCTGGAGAAATTTCATAACTATGCGCTTCCTTTCCTGAAGCAGTCCATAACCAATCCCAATGTGGATCCTTTAAAGGTAAGCCGTATTCTTCAGGCCCGCACAGAGCTTTTAAATGATATTCCTTCCAAGGTAGGATTCCTAAACGAGCTTGGTGATTACGATCTGGGAATTTACGTACACAAGAAGATGAAAACAACTCTTGAGAATTCCCTGGACAGCCTTAAAACAGCGCTTCCCGTTCTGGAGGTTCTGGGCGAGGCGGATTGGAACGAAACCAATATCCACAGCTCTCTTTTTGCGCTTATTGAAGCCCTGAGCATTAAAAACGGACAGATGCTCTGGCCGGTGCGTACCGCAGTCAGCGGCTGGGAGGTAACACCGGGAGGAGCCATTGAGCTCGCGGACATACTAGGCAGGGAAGAAACCCTTCGCCGTATCCGCGTAGGTATCGACAGGCTTTCTGCCGAGCTTGCCAAAGCATAAGCAATAAAAATTAACAGCTTGCAAAGAACCCGCCTCTCACACCCCTGGATGTATGTTCATCCATCATGAAAAGGGTGTGAAAGGCGGGTTCTTATTTTATAAGATCTTAACACGGATTCCATTTGATAAGCACCCTGTTTGTGATGCCTTAAAAGTCAATGCTGCATTGGGACTCGCAGGACAAGCCTCCGTCCATGGGCTCGCATTTAATGAGCTCAGCCTCCGAGAGTGTCGCAATAACAGGAAAGCCTGTGTCCATAAAGCCTGCAAGGGCATAGCTTGCTGCTGCTCCGGCCTCATATTCCGTTAGCTTCATAGCCAGCGTACAGTGAGGAACCCAATTCTCAGGCAGATAATGGGGCGAAAACAAACCTAAATCCGTGCCAATTAAGGCATAGAGTCTTTTATGAAGAGCCTCCAAAGCCTCATCCTTAACGGCCGCAAGGAACAACACCGACTCATTTCCGGGAAAAATACCCAAACTTGTAAATCGTAGTACCGTGTTTCCCATTTCATCGCAAAACCGCCGTATAAGCATAGCTATGTCCGGCTCAGTTTCACTTTGCCAGAGGGCCAGTGTCAAATGGGGCCTTATCCCTGCCTTGAGCATATACCCGTTCAGACCGGTATCAGCCAGCATGTGTATCATTTGGCTTATCCTATTTTCCGTATCCTCGTCGAAATAAAGCACAATGGCATATTCCGGCATTTCACCACCTCCTGTTCCGTCTCTACAGCTTATTCATTTTACTCCTTAATTGCGACAAAAAACGCTTTTATTTTCAAAAAACGGTTAGAGTCTGCTTTATCCCTGGGTAAACTGGCTGTTATAAAGGGAGGCATACAAGCCTTTCTTCATAAGCAGCTCCTCATGATTTCCGCTTTCCGCAACATCACCGTTTTCCATAACCAGGATGAGATCGGCCTCGCGTATCGTTGAGAGCCGGTGAGCGATAACAAAGCTGGTTCTGCCCTCCATCATTTTCAGGAAGGCCTTTTGTATGCGTATTTCCGTCAAGGTATCAATGCTGCTTGTGGCTTCATCCAATATGAGCATGGGCGGATCTGCCAGCATGACTCTTGCAATGGTCAGAAGCTGCTTCTGGCCCTGAGACAGATTATCGCCTCCATCGGAAATAACCGTGTCATAGCCCTCCGGAAGCCTTCGGATAAAGCTGTGGGCATCTGCCGCCTTTGCGGCTGCAATGATGGCCTCCTTCTTGGCATCAGGCTTGCCGTAAGTAATATTCTCCCGCACCGTACCGGAAAATAACCAGGTATCCTGTAAAACCATACCGATGTTCTTTCGAAGACTGTCACGGGTTATATGGGTAATATCCGTTCCATCAATAGAAATGGTGCCGCCATCCACTTCATAGAACCGCATCAGAAGATTGACCAGAGTGGTTTTTCCCGCTCCTGTTCTTCCCACCACTGCAATTCGGCTTCCAGGCTTTACAGCCAGATTGAAATTTTTAATAAGGGGCCGCTCCGGCTGATAGGAAAAGCGTACCTTATCGAAATTTACCTTACCCGTTGTTTCCTCGAGGTTTAGTGCATTCTTCGCATCCGAGATTTCCGGCTCCTGATCCAGCACTGCAAAAATTCGCTGGCTGGAGGCCAGAGCCGCCTGAAGCTGTGACAGCACTCCGGTGATTTCATTGAAAGGCTTGGCAAACAGGTTTGAATAGATAAGGAAGCTTGAAATACCTCCCACCGAAATGCCTCCCATGATGGCGGTAATACTGCCGATAACGCCAACCACCGTATAAGTGGTGTTATTAACAAGCCTTGTGGCAGGATTTGTAAGAGAAGAATAGTACTGGGATTTCACTCCCACGCCTTTAAGCTCCTCATTCAAAGCGCTGAATTTTTCAAAGGAACGGCCTTCATAACCAAAAGCCTTAACCACCTTCTGTCCATTTATGATCTCCTCCGCGTAGCCGTTAAGCTGGCCTACCAGCCTTGCCTGCTCCTTGAAAAGCATCTGGGAACGAGTGGTAATAAACCGCGCCACGAAAAAGGCAAGGGGCGTTGACAAAAGCACCACAGCCGTCATCCACCCGCTTATGGTAAGCATGAGCAGGATGGATCCCACCAGGGTAAACACACTGGTTAAGAGGGTGGAAAGCCCTTGAAGCACGCCTTCTGAAACAGCGTCCATATCATTGATAAACCGGCTTATAATGTCTCCGTGAGGATTGCCGTCAAAGTATTTTAAGGGCAGGGTGTTCATTTTTTCAAACAGCTGCTGCCTTATATCCCTCACCATTTTAAAAGCAATTCGGTTGGTAAGATAGGTTAAGAGCCAGGTGAAAAGGCTGCCTATACCGTAAATAACGGCAAGGCCGGCAATAATACGGGCTATGGCGTTAAAATCCACCTGTCCTGCGACCGCCATGTCATCAACGGCAAAACCGATGAGCAAAGGTCCGAGAAGGCTGGCTGCCACGCTTATCAGGGCACAAACAGCAGCATAAGCCACAAGCTTACCGGAGGAGCCCATAAAGTAAAAAAGTCGTTTAAACAGGGTTGAATGGGAAGTTTTCATGCCCTCTCCTCCTCTTCCTTGGTTTGGGAGTGATAAATTTCACGGTAGGTTTCACATTCCTTCAAAAGGGAATCATGAGTACCCTGCCCCACAATCCTGCCGTCATCAAAAACAAGAATGCTGTCCGCATGTCTGACCGAGCTGATACGCTGGGAGACAATGAGCACGGTGGTGTCGGTAAAATGTTCCGCTATGGCTTTCCGCAGAGCCGCATCCGTGGCCTGATCCAGCGCGCTTGCCGAATCATCCAGAATGAGTATTTCAGGCTGAGCGGCAATGGCTCTGGCAATGGAAAGCCTCTGTTTCTGCCCTCCTGAAAAATTGACGCCTCCCCGTGAAACGGTTGAATCATAGCCCTGAGGCAGCTTTTCAATAAACTCGGCAGCCTGAGCGACCTTGGCTGCATTTCGTATGGCCTCCTCCGAGGCGTTTTCCCTGCCCCAGCGAATGTTTTCAGCCACCGTGCCGGAGAAAAGCAGCGCCTTCTGAGGCACAAGGCCAATTTTACGGCGAAGGGCTTCAAGGGAGTAATCCTTCACATTCATGCCGTCCACCTCAATATGGCCCTCGGTTACATCGTAAAACCGCGGAATTAAATTAATAAAAGTGGACTTGCCCGAGCCGGTGCTTCCTATAAGGCCCACGGTTCTGCCTCGGGGGATGGTGATATTTATATTTGAAAGAGCTCTGTCGCCTGTTTTGCTGTAGGCAAAGGAAACATTGGAGAAGACGACTGCGGGTACCCGAAGATCAGGAACTCCCGTACCGCTGCTCTTTTCCACCACAGAGGGTTTTACATTCAGTACCTCGTTGACACGGGTGATGGAGGCTGCCGCTTTAGTATAAAGTATGATTTGATTCGAAATAACAACCAAGGTCAGAATAATTTGCGTGATATAGTTAACAAATGCAATCATCTCGCCCTGGGTCAGCCGGTCATTTTGAATATGGCCCGCTCCAAACCAAAGCACAAGAAGGATTGCCACGTTCATAACCAATGAAGTCGCAGGATTCAAGAGGGAGGCGATACGCCCCACCTTTACCGCATTGCTGTAAAGGTCTTCATTGGCTTCCTGGAAACGCTTTTCCTCCCGATCCCTGCGGGCGAAAGCACGTATGACCCGCACCCCGGAGAGATTTTCCTTCAACACCAGACCCATCTTGTCCAGCCTTTGCTGGTAGGTGCGGTAAAGCGGCGAGGAACGGTTAATGATAAAATACAATATTATCCCAAAAACAGGTGAAGCGGCCAGAAGAATCAAAGCCAGCTTAAAATCCAGAATCATAGCCATGGCAATGGCGCCCAGAACAATGAAGGGCGCACGTACTCCCAGCCGGATAGCCATAGCCACCGCAAGCTGGAGCTGATTGACATCATTGATAATCCGGTTTATAAGGGTGGAAGTTCCCAGTTTGTCCAGCTCCCCATGGGAAAGAGAGGATATATGGCGGAACATGGCGTTACGCAGAGTGGTTCCAAAGCCCTGAGAGGCCTTTGCGGCGTTGTACTGACATACCATGGAGCACAAAAAGCCCAGCACAACCATAAACAGCATGATGCCGCCTATCTTGAAAATGTAAGCCGTATCCCGGTTTTTTATTCCAATGTTAATAATGAGAACCATAAGTGTCGGAACGATTAATTCTAAAATGGCTTCGAGAAGTTTGAAAAACGGACCTATGAGACATTCTTTTTTGTACGGCTTTAAGTATTCCCATAATTTCTGCAAGATCGGTTCCCCCAATTACATTGAATGAACTGCGTTTAAATGCGAGTTTACTGTCTATAGCTTTCTTAATCTTTGCTATTATATCACAACTTACAAAAACTTCAAACCTGAGGCGGAAAATCAAGTTTTCAATTGCAAATACCCATGGTCATCCTTTATCTGGTAGTTTATAATAAGCATTATCAGGTCTTTTTATTATAAATAATTGAAAAATGCCGCTGGTATGACAACGAAGGCAGTCATGATGACATAGTAAGCGTACCACTATTGGTTCGCTTACCACATAGGAGGAAAGCATGGATTACAAGGAAAAGTTAATTTCCCTGATGGATTGCATCTCTGCGCAGGAAAAAAAATTTATAAGCGATCTGAAAGGCCAAAAACCTTCATTTAAAAGAAGCTATGACAACTGGGGTTTTATGGACGTTCTTTCCCATTGCAGCTGCTGGCGCATCCTGGCTGCCGAAAAGCTTGAAAAAATAGCTGCCGGTTCGGTTGTTGATTTCCATGAGAACCTGGATTCCATTAACAGAAAATTTCATGACAGCACCTTTACGCTGCCCCTTGAGCAAATAGAGACTCTTACCGAAAAAAGCAGCCTTTTGTTAAAGGATCGCCTTATGCGCCTTGATAATGTCCTGCTGGCATCGAAAAGCAGGCTTAAGGGCTTTAATAACGATCTTTGGTGCTATGTGCTCGTGGACGGTTTCGTACATCCCACCGTACATATGGTTTTCCATTATATCAAGCTCCAGTCCTTTGATACCGCCTTTAACCTTCTGCAGGGCAATTACCTTCTGCTTTTGGAGCAAAGCCGCGAACCCGGAATTATAGCAGAATACTTTTCCATGGGCGAAATCTTTGAAGAGCTGGATGAAATGGAGGACAAAGAAGCAATCTTAGCCAATTTGAAAACCTTCATTGAGAAAAGTACCCACCAGGGAACGCTTACTCTTTCCGTTACGGAAAATTTCCTTAAGTATAATAAGCTTTAAGTTTGTGTAACATTAAAACAAGAATGTCGAAATTCCTCCGAATCTGTTAAAATCATGGTATAATCTCTCAGGGATTATGTTTGATTCTACTGTAAAGGGATTTTTCAGTGGAAGCAGGCTTGCATATTGCGGAGGTATTTATGACCATACTGGTAACAGGCGGCTGCGGCTACCTTGGAAGCCATACCTGCGTTGAGCTTTTAAACGCAGGCTATAAGGTAGTGGTGCTGGACAACCTGTCCAACAGCTCCGAGGAAGCGTTAAACAGGGTAATGGAAATCACTAAAAAGCCCATTACCTTTTATAAAGCCGATCTCTTAGATAAGGAAGCTCTTCGGAATTTATTTATAAAGGAAGCTCCTTATGCCGTCATTCATTTTGCCGGGCTAAAGGCAGTGGGTGAATCGGTTTCCATTCCCCTGCGCTATTACTCGAATAATCTGACAGGCACTCTCCATCTTTGTCAGGCAATGTCGGAATTCAATGTCAGGAAGCTGGTTTTCAGTTCCTCGGCAACGGTTTACGGCAACCCCGATCATGTTCCTGTAAGGGAGGATGCCCCCTTGCAGCCCACCAATCCCTATGGGCGCACCAAGCTCATGATTGAAGATCTGCTGCGGGATTTACACGCCTCGGACCCTACCTGGCACATTGCCCTTTTAAGGTACTTCAACCCTGTGGGAGCCCACGCGTCAGGCCGAATCGGCGAGGAGCCCAGAGGTGTTCCAAGCAATCTTGTGCCCTACCTTTCCCGCGTGGCCCTGGGCAAGCTTCCCCAGCTTCAGATCTTTGGAGGCGACTACCCTACTCCCGATGGTACGGGAATAAGGGATTATGTCCATGTCACCGATTTGGCGGTGGGTCATATTAAGGCTTTGGAAAAGCTAGAGTCCCACCAGGGAATTGAGGCCTACAATCTGGGTACGGGCAGAGGCCTCAGTGTGCTTGATATGATCCGGGCTTTTGAACAAGCGTCCGGACGAAGGATTACATATAATGTAACGGGAAGACGTTCCGGTGATAGCGCTGTTTCCTACGCCAATGCGGAAAAGGCCTTAAGGGAATTGAACTGGAAAGCGGAAAGAACCCTTGCCCAAATGTGTGAAAGTGCCTGGAAATGGCAGATAAATAACCCAAACGGGTTTAAAAATGAAGCATTGTAGAAAGTAGAAAGAAGAGGATACTATGGAAAAATATACAAAAAGCACCCGGCCTTTAACCCTTGTCGTGCTTGCTGCCGGTTTGGGCAGCCGTTATGGAGGTCTAAAGCAAATTGATCCCGTAGGTCCCTGCGGAGAATTTCTTATGGATTACTCCATTTTTGATGCGCTTGCGGCGGGCTTCCGACGGGTGGTTTTTGTTATCCGAAAGGATATGGAGGAGCTTTTCCGTGAAAAGGCAGGGCGAAGAATTGAAGCCAGCGTCTCCACCGAATATGTTTTTCAGTCTCTTGACGACCTCCCGGCAGGCCATGCTGTGCCGGAAGGCAGAACCAAGCCCTGGGGTACGGTCCACGCGGTTTTGAGCTGCCGAAACACCGTGGATACGCCATTTATCGTTATAAACGGCGACGACTATTACGGAAGGTCGGGCTATGCTCTTATGGCAGATTTTCTTTTAAACCGCGTCAGCAGTTTGGAGAAAGGGCATTATTGCATGCTGGGCTTTCCCATAACCAAAACCCTGTCGGATAAAGGAACAGTCTCTCGGGGCATTTGTGTAACGGATAATGAGGGCTACCTTGAATCCGTTGTTGAACGTAAAAAAATCCGCTTTGAAAGCGGAATTCCAAGCTACACGGAAAATGGCGAAAGCTGGCTTTCCATCCCCACGGAAGCCACAGCCTCCATGAATCTTTGGGGCTTTACGCCCGACATTTTCCCCGTTTTTGAGGCCCAGTTTCAAACGTTTATCCAATCTGCCGGAACCACAGGCGAGCTCTGCCTTTCCACTGCCGTGGACGAGCTTTTGGCCCAGGGCAAGGCCAGGGTAAAAGTCCTTCCGGCTTCGGAAGACTGGTACGGTGTTACCTATCCCGAGGATAAGCCCATGGTGAAGGCAGCCCTGTCCAAGCTCATAGGCAAGGGCTTCTATCCCGCACCGTTGTGGCCCGTTTAACCGGGCTCTTCCTCGGGAGCGATTTCGCCGCAGTAATTGGTGGACATCCTACGCCGTATTTCGGAAAAATTTGAGGTATGGCCTAAAACCCACATGAGCTTGGTTACGGCGGCTTCGCTTGTCATATCCCGGCCGGACAGAATCCCCCTGTCGTCGGCCATTTCCCGGCCCACTCCGTATATGGACAGATCCGAGGTTTCATAAAGGCACTGGGTCACCACCACGACGGCCATTCCCGACTGAGCCAGCTCCTTAAGCTTCTCGGCAATGTTCCTACGAAGCTCATGAACGCCTCCCAGGCCGAAGCTTTCCACCACAAGGCCCTTATAGCCGATATTCCTTAACGCGTCCAAAAGCTCAGGCTGGGTGCCCGGGATAAGCTTGAGCAGGAAAACGGAAGGGTCCAGGCTATCATCATAGGTAAAGGTATTTCCTTCCCCCCTGCCGTTCCAGAGATAGCGGGAGTCCAAAAGGAGAATGCCATTGTTTAAGGTGCCTACCAGAGGGGCATTCACACTTTCAAAAGCATTATGACTAAGGGTGCGAACCTTCACCGCTCTGGAGCCTAATATCACACTTCCATTAAAAGTGATGAAAACACCGCTGACAGGCTGAACAGCCGTAAGTACCGCATCTTTAATATTCTGTATGCCGTCGGTTTCCGGATCAATAATGGGCTTTTGCGAGCCGGTAAGCACAATGGGCTTGCCGGGATTTCTCAGAATGAAGGAAAGCATGGATGCCGTATAGGCCATGGTATCCGTCCCATGAAGCACCACTATGCCATCGTAGTGTTCCAGCTCATCCCGAATCATTTCCGCAAGAAGTTTCCACTCCTCCGGCTGTATATTGGAGCTATCCAGTGTAAATATGGTTTTTGCTGTTATTTTGGCTGTTTTATGGATATCAGGTGTATAGGCAATTATTTTATCCCCATCCAGGCTGGGTTGAAGGCCCCTGTCCGTGGGAGCCGAAGCAATGGTTCCGCCTGTTGAAATAATCAATACGCTTTTCATTTTAAAATACACTCCGGAATAATTTATTGAATCCGGCACCCCTTTATTCCCGGTTAGTCGACCCAACAGAAAAAGTTTACCATAATCCTGCTTTGCGTCAAGGCGTTTTAACCTCTTATTCAAATAGCTTACGGAATGATACGGAAAAATTTAAGGCATACTTAATTTAGAAGGCTCATCCTATGGCAAACGAGGAGGCAGCGGACATGGCAAAACCAGAGAACAAAAAAAAGGCCTTATTTACCTTAATCGTTATTTTGATACTTATACCCGTCGTGATACTGGCAAGAGATGCGATTAACCGTGCCAGAGGAACAACTTATATAGAAGAGACAGCCATTACCCGTACCATAAAAACCTATTACAGCTTTTCAGGAATCATTGAAGCCATTAACCGGCAAACGGTTTTAAGCCTTCAGCTCATGCAGGTGAAGAAAATACATGTCCGTCAGGGGGATAAGGTTTCCGAGGGCGACGTGCTTCTAACTCCTTCCATGGGAGAGGCTGTTAAGGCGGGCATCACCGGGGAAGTAGCTTCCGTGTACGTGGAAGAGGGCGCCCAGCTGACGGGAGGAACAAAGCTTTTCGAGCTGGCAGACTATGATAATCTCAAGGTTACCATAAAGGTTGACGAGTACGATTTAAAAGCTATTGCCGTCGGCATGCCGGTGGAAATTATAATAAACGCCCTGGATACACAGGTGGACGGCGAGGTGGCCTCTATCTCCCGGGAAGCGGTGAATGTCAACGGTGTGTCCTATTTTACCGCGGTCATACATCTTGAAAAGGATGTGAGCCTGAGAGTGGGCATGAGTACCGAGGTTCGACTGGAAAACAAAACGGTGGCCGATGCCCTTAGCCTTGGCATGGAGGCGGTTCAGTTTAATTCTGAGGATGAGCCCTATGTTTTAATAAGGGATAACGATGGCGATGTCACTGCCGTTTCAGTTGAAACGGGCCTTAATGACGGCACCAATGTGGAGATTAAATCCGGTCTTGAAGCGGGACAGGTGGTTCTTATTCCAATAGAGGCAACCAGTGAGAGCTATGCCGCTAAAATGCGCACCTCCGTGACAGGAGGCCGATGATGGGCTTGGAAATTCTTCAGATGGAGCAAATTGTAAAATGCTATACCATGGGTAATGAAACCCTAAGGGTTTTGGACGATGTAAACCTTACCATTAACCAGGGCGAGTTTGTCTCCGTCCTGGGGCCTTCGGGCTCGGGAAAATCCACTTTAATGAATATCATCGGCTGTCTGGACTCCCCTACCGAGGGAAAATACAGGCTATCGGGAAATTTGGTGGAAAATCTGGACGAGGTAAGCCTGGCCCGTATCCGAAACAAGGAAATCGGCTTTGTTTTTCAGCAGTTTCAGCTTCTTTCAAGGCTTTCCGCTCTTCAAAATGTGGAGCTCCCCCTTATCTATGCCGGGCTTC
>JAFADM010000112.1 GCA_023424865.1 Bacillota bacterium
TAGGGTCCTCCTACGTCCGGACCCTCGTCATGCTTTAAGCCGCATTTTTTCAAGGTATTATAGATAATGTCCACGGCCCCTTCCACATAGCGCTCCTGATCCGTGTCCTCTATACGCAGAATAAAGCTGCCGTTGTAGGACTTGGCAATAAGGTATTCATAGAGGGCGGAACGGAGATTTCCGATGTGCATGTAGCCTGTAGGGCTGGGGGCAAAACGTGTACGTACTTGACCTTGCATGTGTTTACCATACCTTTCCTGTAATTCGTTTCTATTATGTCTTCATAAGTGTTATTCATGCATCCTGCTTCTGCCGGACACGGCTGCAAGCAAGCTCATAACATTATTAGCCGGGCGATTTTCTCTACAGCATCTTATGACTGATAGGCGTCAATAAAAAGCAAATGAATCCATGGTCGCTGCTATCCCTTGGGTTGCGGGCAAGGCCCGCTTTAGTTGGAGGAAGAAGCGGAGGCAGCGCTTGACGCAGCGGCACCACTGGCGGCACAGGCGGCGGCCTGAGCGGCCAGTACAGCCTGAACGGTGGTTCCAACCGTGGTTTTTAACAAGCTTCCCCGGCTTTCGTCATTCAGGCTTCGATTGAGGCAAACGAGGGCAGATGCCAGAAGCAGGCTGTATTCTCTTTCTCCCAGCCTTGTGCAGCCCCTGTCCTTCATTATAGCCATTGCCTCAACCGTGTCATGGACAGCCTCTTCCCAGCTCTTCCCGGTGAGTGCGAGAAAGCCTACGGCCCCGTAATACATGGAGGTAACCTTTTGCCTGTTCTGCTTAAGAAGAGCGACGATATCGCCGCATCGCAGGGCCTTAACCTCCGGTGACGCGTCCTCAAAGGCAAGAAAATGAGTTAAATACTGTATGCCGTTGCCGTTGAAATAACCCATGCCCTGATCCTTCAGCAAGGAAAAGGTCTTTTCCGTTTCATCAAAAATACCGCTGATGGAACGGTCGAGAGAAGCGGTTATAATGGCCGAGGCATAATCCTCATAGGAGGTTAAAAGGGGATGGAGCTGTTTCATTCCATTATAGATCTCTTTTGCCCGCGTTGCTCTTTTCATCTCGTCCCCCGGCGGGGTTGTTGCATAAAGGGCATAGGCAGCCACAGGCAGATAGGTGCTGGAGCGGAATCCGGCTTCCTTCAGAGCATCGTAGCAATTCATAAGCCTCGGAAAACTCTTTTCTACAGGTTCACCCTGAGCGGTCAGAAAGGCAGCTGAATAAATACGGGCACTTCTAAGATAGGAAAAGAAACCGGTGCTTTCCTTAATGTACCGGCTTGCCTCCAGAAGCTTATCCGGATTGGCATGAGCCTTTTCAGAGGTATAGGAAAAGGCGCACAGCTTGATATACATGCTGTTGGCCTTCCAGGCCAGCGGCTTTTTCAGCTCTAAATAGTTATCGCAATAAAGCTCCACGGATTTTCGAAGGTCCAGGTTCATTGCAAATGCTCCTTTCGGATAATATTCCGGCGGGCCGGGGTGAAAGATCTTTAATAAGCGCGCCGAAAGCCCTACACTCTATTATACAATATTCATTAAGCTTTTTTAATAGTAATATAAGATGGTTTGAATAGGGATACTCACTTTGCTGCAGATAATTTTTTGAGAAAATTGTGCGTAAGAATAAATTCTGTCAGTCTCCTTTCGGCAGGGTGTAAAATAGAGTAAAATGAATGCCATGGATGGAGTGAACAGAATGCCGAATAAAATTAAAATACTGTCTGAAACAGCAGCAGATGAAATACTTTCTATGATTACGCTGGATAAACGCTTTGCCCCTTCGGACAAGCTGCCCAATGAAAATGAGTTGGCCATAGAGCTTAAAATAAGCCGGACAACGCTGAGGGAAGCCATACGCCTGCTGGTAGCCCAGGGTGTACTGATAATAAAGAGGGGGAAAGGTACCTATGTTTCCGACAGCTTCAGATCTTCCGATTCACGGGAGCTGAAGGATCTGGAGTCCTTAAAGGTAAGTGTCCGGGATCTGTATGAAATGCGCCTTATCTTTGAACCGGAAGCTGCTTATTATGCGGCGCTGCGTGCAACGGAAAGCGAATTGAAGCGCATTTTGCAGTATGGCGGTGAAATTGAGGAAAAAATACGAAAGGGCCAGGATCGGACCAATGAGGAGCAGGCCTTTCACAAGGCTATTGCGAAAGCAACCCATAATGATTTTATGGGGCGGCTCATGCCCATTCTTTACAAGGCCATCGATAAAGGCGTGGCCCTCTCTGAAAAGCACAAAAGGGCGGTGGAGGATACCATAAGGGATCACCGCATGATCATGGATTTTCTTCAAAGAAGAGATGGGGAAGGGGCTCGCACAGCCATGAAGCTTCATATTCTCCACGCCATTGCAGGTCTTGAAATTGACATGAGCCGGCAATCTCCCAAGAGTCGGTCATAAACCCATACTTCATAGCGCCCTCGTTTTCTATATTCCAAATCAAAGTTCAGCATAGCTTTCCATTGCATTTTCCGGTTACTTGCGATACAATGAACCAGTAGATTGTATTGCAAGTAACCGTTTTTGCTTGCCTGTACAGTCCTTAAAAACAAAGAATGAATCAAAAGTAAAAAAGAAAGGCTTCTTTTATGAACAGAACCCAAATGCTGAAAGGAATATTGGAAGGCTGTGTTTTGAAGCTGCTGCAGGATAAGGAGCTTTATTCCCAGGAAATTGTAATGCATCTGAAGGAGCATGGCTTTGACGAAATGAGTGAAGGCACCTTGTATCCCATGCTGCTTCGGCTTGAAAAGGAAGGACTGTTCAGCACAAGAAAAAGGGATACCCGAATTGGGCCCAGCCGTAAATACTATGCCTTAAGCGATAAGGGGCAGCTGGAGCTGGCCGAATTCTTAAGGCAATGGCAGGATTTTAAAGAAAGCGTTGACGGAATAATGAGTGGAAAAGCGCCTGGAACGGCAGCTATACGGTTTATGGAAATGGGGGAGAGCAATGAGTAATGAAACCTTTGACGGCATTCGGAAAGGCAACCTTGTGAGGAGTAAAAAGCTGACAGGGGATTACCGCCGTTTTTATCTTAAAATCCAAAAGGATATGGCTTCGGATGTTCGAAAAGGCATGGATATGGAAAATGCCCTTTCGGATATATTGGATATGCTTGAAGCTGCCATGGAGGAAAAAAAGCCGGTGGGCGAAATTTTCGGTAGTGGTTATGACGGCTTTTACAAGGCCCTTTTGGAGGTTTTACCCGCTATATCCCAGGACGAAAAACGTGCCGCCGCTAAAAGAAAGGTGGGGCGACTCACCCTGTCCCTTACAGCAGCTGTCCTGGCTTTGGCTTTGCTTATTGTATGGAACACAGGGTTAATTGGCCTTTGGCGTAACGGAATTTCATTTGCGGCAGGAAGCCTGGAGCGCTATTCCTACCATCACTCCCTGGTGGAAGGGGTTTATAAGGTGGAAATTGACCTTTCGGATCTGGAAAGCAATAAGGGCAAGGTGTTGTATGACGACGGCGAATGCCGGATTACCGTGCTTCTCGTAGATAATACAGGCTCTGCCTCCACCGGAGGCTACAGGATAAGCTTTAGGTCCAGCGGGAGCTATAATCTTCAAAAAGCTGTGCTTGTATCGGGGCAGAAGCACTATGCAACCCAGGAGCGCTCGTTTTCCAATGAAATGACGGCTAAAATGACTACGGAGTATAAGGGGAAAACCTATGAAAGCACTGTCTTTGGAATGAGCGGCCTGAACTATAAGGACGGCGATGAGTTTGCTTTCTATCTTTTTCCCGGAGAGAGCTATGAAAGCAAGGAAATAAGCCTTGATGAAACAGGCGTTGTTTCCCTTAAGCTTACGAATCTATCAAGAAACATATGGTCAAAAAAATGATTCTATAGGTTAATCGGTAAGGTGAAACCTTGTTCATGAGCACCTTTGAGACGAAATATGCATCAAAGCTCAGGCTTCGGTATGCCATTTGACAGAAGACATCATACAACGTATAATAAATAGACAACGTGTGTTAAGCTTATTACTATGAATAACAGAGTAATAACGCGTTGTGGCAAATGATGAACAACTGAGGCGTTGCTTAGTGCGATGTAAAAATAAGGCATTGCTTAACACAACGTACGAATAAAGAAGTATGAAAAACAGACAGAGATGAGTAAACGGAGGGGTTTTTAATGAGAAGTGAACGTATACGCACCGGAGTTGAGGCGGCTCCTCAAAGAGCGCTGCTTCACGCCCTGGGACTTACTGACGAAGAATTGGAAAAACCGCTGATAGGTATTGTCAGCTCCCAAAATGATATTGTTCCCGGACATATGAACCTGGATAAAATAGTAGACGCAGTAAAGCAGGGCGTTTCCATGGCCGGCGGCGTACCTATTGTTTTCCCCGCCATTGCGGTTTGCGACGGCATTGCCATGGGTCATCAGGGCATGAAATACTCGCTGGTTACCCGGGATCTCATTGCCGATTCCACGGAGGCCATGGCCCTTGCCCATGCTTTTGACGCTCTTGTTATGGTGCCCAACTGCGATAAAAACGTTCCCGGCCTTTTGATGGCTGCGGCCCGTGTCAATATTCCCACTGTTTTTGTAAGCGGCGGCCCTATGCTGGCCGGTGTGGTGGACGGCAAAAAAACCAGTTATTCCACCATTTCCGAAGCCGTCAGCCGGTACAGGGTAGGGGAGATCACCAAGGAAAAGCTGTGTGAATACGAAAACAAGGTATGCCCCACCTGCGGCTCCTGCTCGGGTATGTTTACGGCCAACAGCATGAATTGCCTCACCGAGGTTCTCGGAATGGGCCTTAAGGGTAACGGAACCATACCTGCCGTGTATTCGGAGCGTATAAGGCTTGCCAAGCAGGCGGGCATGAAGGTGATGGAGCTTTTGGAGAAGAACATCCGTCCCCGAGACATAATGACAATGAAAGCCTTTGAAAATGCCCTTACTATGGATATGGCCCTGGGCTGCAGCACCAACAGCATGCTCCACCTGCCTGCCATTGCCCATGAATGCGGTATCGATCTGAGTATTGATATGGCCAATGAGATATCGGCTAAAACCCCGAATCTCTGTCATCTGGCACCGGCTGGGGACCGCTTCATTGAGGAGCTCAACGAAGCCGGCGGCGTTTATGCGGTAATGAATGAAATTGCTAAGCTGAACCTTCTTCATACGGATATTATCACCTGCACCGGAAAAACAGTTGGAGAGAATATTAAAAATGTCTTTAATACGAATCCCGAGGTTATACGCCCTGTTGAAAATCCCTACAGCAAAACCGGAGGTATTGCCGTTTTAAAAGGCAATCTCGCACCGGATGCCTGTGTGGTCAAGCGTTCTGCCGTAGCCCCCGAAATGCTGGTGCACGAAGGACCCGCAAAGGTGTTTGACTGTGAGGAGGATGCTCTTTACGCCATCAATCATGGTGAGATCGTAGCCGGAGATGTGGTTATTATTCGTTATGAAGGCCCCAAGGGCGGTCCGGGTATGCGTGAAATGCTGAATCCCACTTCTGCCATTATGGGAAGAGGTCTGGGAAGCACCGTGGCTCTTATAACCGACGGACGGTTCAGCGGAGCCACCCGCGGCGCGGCCATTGGCCATGTTTCCCCGGAAGCTGCGGAAGGCGGCAATATCGCCCTGGTTGAAAACGGGGATATCATTCATATTGACATACCAAATAATAAAATTGATATGCTGGTATCCGAGGAGGAGCTTGAAAAGAGGAGGGCTGCCTGGAAGCCCAGAGCGCCCCGCATTACTTCAGGCTACCTGTACCGGTATGCCAAACACGTATCCTCGGGAAGCAAGGGTGCTGTTTTATTGTAATTTAGAGATATAATAACATAAGTATTCTTAGCGGAATATTAACCCCCATGCGTTAAGCCGAAGGCGTAAAGCATGGGGGTTTTTTAGGTGCGCCCGGCATGGGCGATAACATGGGTCATTTGCTTTGCCGGCAATACCTATGTTCTTGTACAATAGCAAAGAGCGTTGTGCATATTGTATAAAAAAAGCAAATTGTTTTAATTAATTTATACATTGAAAACGAACTTTTTTAGTTGACTTTATGGGAGGTTTGAGGTATTCTGTTTAAAACAGTTCTTATTCATTCTATAAAGTGTTTTGGACGTTACAAGTACTGGCAGTGTACTTTGTCCGGAGCACAGCACATTTCACTTTTTAGCAGGGAACACGAATTAAAAAGCATAGTACGATTTTGGATTGCGTCTATTTTTAAACGATGATCTCAAGCCTTGTTTAAATTTGATGTTTTTCAGAAAAAATGTCCGGCATAAGCCTGCCAGGTTCGTTATGCACATGCTTTTGTGCTTTCCCGGAGTTGAAGGTCAGGCTGTCTATAGAGATGGACGCAATCCTTAAATCCCTACTTAGGTATCCCTCGACTAAATTTTACATAAGATATCGCTATAATGGCGCAAAAGAATTATTTAAGCCTAAAAGAGTCCCTGCATGCAACATAATAGCATGAGCTATTATTTGCTTTACCCAAATTCAATTAATCCGGTAAAAAGAAAAAGCTTCACGGATACTGCGAATATCCGCGAAGCAGGGGCAATCTCCTGTACCCGGCGTCACCAGGTTCATTTGAGCTACCTTTTTGTCATTATAACATGAAAAAAAGCATGGTGAAAAGGCTCACTTACGCATCTTTCGTCAGGAGACAGCCTCTTTTTAAACAAAGCCAACAAACAATCCATTTCGACACATAAAATTTTTGTTTTGAGAGGAGTGCATCATTATGCCAAGAAAAATTGCTATTTACGGAAAAGGTGGAATCGGAAAATCAACAACACAACAGAATACGGCTGCAGCCATGGCGTATTTCTATGACAAAAAGGTCTTTATTCACGGCTGCGATCCCAAAGCGGACTCCACCCGCCTCATTCTGGGAGGTATGAACCAGAAAACGCTCATGGATATGCTGCGTGAGGAAGGGGAAGAAAAGATCACTGCCGACAAGGTGGTTAAGGAAGGCTTCAGAGGTATCCGCTGCGTGGAATCCGGCGGTCCCGAGCCCGGTGTTGGCTGTGCGGGCCGCGGCGTTATTACCGCCATTGACTTAATGGAGAAAAACGGCGCCTATACCAGCGACCTGGATTTTGTATTCTTCGACGTACTGGGCGACGTTGTATGCGGCGGCTTTGCAATGCCCATCCGTGACGGAAAGGCCCAGGAGGTTTATATTGTGGCTTCCGGGGAGATGATGGCTATTTACGCCGCCAACAACATCTGCAAGGGCCTTCTCAAATATGCCAAGCAAAGCGGCGTTCGTTTAGGAGGCGTTATCTGCAACAGCCGCAAGGTGGACAGGGAGGTCGAATTCCTGGAAGAGTTTACGGCAGCTATCGGTACCAAGATGATACATTTTGTTCCCCGTGACAATATTGTTCAGAAAGCGGAGTTCAATAAAAAAACCGTGGTGGATTACGATTTTGAATGTAATCAGGCCAAAGAATATGGCATGCTGGCAGAAAAAATCATTGAGAACAAGGATTTTGTTATTCCCCAGCCCCTTAAAATGGACGATCTGGAAGCTATGGTGGTTAAATACGGAATTTCCGACTAGAAGGAGGTGCCCCTATGCCTTATCATCTTTTTAAATGCAGCGAATGCATACCTGAAAGAAAAAAGCATGCCGTAATCAAGGGACCGGGAGAGGATTTGTCCATGGCGCTGCCTCTGGGCTATCTCAACACCATTCCCGGCACCATCTCCGAGCGGGGCTGCGCCTATTGCGGCGCAAAGCACGTTATCGGAACTCCCATGAAGGATGTCATACATATGAGCCACGGCCCTGTGGGCTGCACCTATGATACCTGGCAGACCAAGCGCTACATCAGTGACAATGACAATTTCCAGCTCAAATACACCTATGCTACGGACATGAAGGAAAAGCACATTGTTTTCGGAGCTGAAAAGCTTTTAAAGCAAAACATAATAGAAGCCTTTAAGGCGTTTCCTAATATCAAGCGCATGACCCTATACCAAACCTGCGCCTCAGCACTCATTGGAGACGACATGAACGCGGTAGCCGATGAGGTTATGGAGGAAATGCCCGACGTGGACATTTTTGTCTGCAACTCTCCCGGCTTCGGCGGCCCCAGCCAGTCCGGAGGTCATCACAAAATCAACATCGCCTGGATTAATCAGAAGGTGGGAACCTTTGAACCCAAAATTACCAGTGATTATGTTATTAATTATGTGGGTGAATACAATATCCAGGGCGACCAGGAGGTCATGATTGACTACTTTAAGCGGATGGGCATCCAGGTGCTCTCCACCTTTACGGGCAACGGCTCCTACGACGATTTAAGATCCATGCACAAGGCCCATCTCAATGTTCTGGAATGCGCCAGATCCGCCGAATACATCTGCAATGAGCTTCGCGTGCGTTACGGAACACCCAGGCTTGACATTGACGGCTTTGGCTTTGATCCCCTTTCACAGTCCCTTCGCAAGGTTGCCATGTTCTTTGGCATAGAAGACAGGGCCCAGAAAATTATTGACGAGGAAACCGCCCGGTGGAAACCGGAGCTGGACTGGTACAAGGAGCGATTAAAGGGAATTAAGGTCTGTCTGTGGCCCGGGGGCTCCAAGCTATGGCACTGGGCTCACGCAATACATGATGAAATGGGAGTGGAAGTGGTTTCCGTTTACACCAAATTCGGACATCAGGGGGATATGGAAAAAGGTATTGCCCGCTGCGAGGAAGGTGCTCTTGCCATTGACGATCCCAATGAGCTGGAAGGCCTGGAGGCCATGGAAACCCTCAAGCCGGACGTTATATTCACCGGCAAGCGGCCCGGTGAGGTGGCTAAAAAAATCCGTATACCCTATCTCAACGCCCATGCCTACCACAATGGCCCCTGGAAGGGGTATGAGGGGTGGGTACGCTTTGCAAGAGATATTTACAACGCTGTTTACTCACCCCTGCACAAGCTTTCCTCCCTGGATATCAGCAGGGACGAAATCCCCTCCGACAAAGGCTTTATGACACAGAGAATGTTCTCCGACGTTTATTTGAGCGACGAAGTGAAGGCCTCTCCCGTGCTCCGTCAGTATACGGGCAAGTTTGACAATCTGGAGGCTATTCGTAAAAAGACCTATCCCGAATTTCCATCGGAAAAGAAGCTTTCCGCAGTGTAAGGCACCTATCTCACAAAGAGCGCATGGCTGCGGATAACAGGGCATAGCAGCCCATAGCAGCCCATGGACGGATAGTTAATAGGGTTCTTAAAGAAGGGAATGAAATTTATGAAGGATTTAAGAGTAGAACGGATAGAGCAGCTGGTGGACTATATTATGAAGCATTGCCTTTGGCAGTTCCATTCCCGGGCATGGGACAGGGAACGCCAGAATGAACAGATTCTCAAAAAGACCATGGAAATCCTTGCCGACGAGCCTGTCGGCAAGGATACCCCGGAGGACAGATGCTACTGGGTGGATGCCGTTTGTCTGGCAGGGGCTTACCGGGAGCGTTTTCCATGGCTGTCTGAGATGGAGAAGGATGAAATTAAGGACATTATGCAGGGTTTAAAGGAGAGAATGGACTTCTTAACCATCACAGGATCGTTAAACGAGGAACTGACAGTAGCCATGTATTAGGAGCCGCCGGAGAATGAACGCTCTTAAAGCTACCATACGCTCAGGAAGGAAGGATAATTATGTCGTGTGAATTGAAGGTAAAGGACCGCGCAGGAATTATTAATCCTATTTTTACATGTCAGCCCTGCGGCGCCCAGTATGCCAGCATTGGAATAAAGGACTGCATCGGTATTGTACACGGAGGGCAGGGCTGCGTTATGTTTGTCCGACTGCTGTTCTCCCAGCATTTTAAGGAAAGCTTTGAGCTTGCTTCCTCCTCCCTTCACGAGGACGGAGCTGTGTTTGGGGCCTTAAACAGGGTGGAGGAAGCGGTGGATGTGCTTCTAATGCGTTATCCCCATGTGAAGGTGGTGCCCATTATATCAACCTGTTCCACAGAGGTCATCGGAGACGATATCGACGGCGTCATTAAAAAGCTCAATGAGGGCCTTTTGAAGGAAAAATATCCGGGCAGAGAGGTTTACCTTATACCCGTCCATTCCCCCAGCTTCAAGGGGAGCATGGTGAGCGGCTATGACTGTGCCGTAAGGGATTTTGTAAGCTATTTTGCCCAAAAGACGGAGCCCAATGGCAAGCTTAATTTAATTACAGGCTGGGCGAATCCCGGGGATGTGACAGCCCTTAAGCATTTGTTGTCAGAAATGGATGTGGATGCCACGGTGCTTTTTGAAATTGAAGCGTTTGACGCGCCTCTCATGCCAGACGGCAATGCGGTTGCCCACGGCAGCACCACCGTGGAGGACTTAAAGGGGATGGCCAACGCTTTGGGAACCATCGCTCTTAATCGGTATGAGGGGGGCCAGGCTGCCAAGTATCTGGAAAATGAATTTGATATTCCTACTATCATCGGACCAACCCCCATTGGTATCCGGAATACGGATACCTTCCTGAAGAATGTGCAAAGACTGACGGGAAAGCCCATCCCCGAATCTCTTGTTAAGGAGAGAGGCATTGCCATTGACGCTCTGACGGATTTTACCCATCTGTTTCTGGCGGACAAAAAGGTAGCTATTTACGGAAGCGCGGATCTGGTTATCGGCCTTGCCGAATTCTGTCTGGATCTGGAAATGAAGCCCGTACTGCTGCTTTTAGGGGATGACAATACCTCCTATGGCAAGGATCCCCGCATTCAGGCTCTTAAGGAAGGCGTGGATTTTGATATGGAAATTATTACTAACGCCGATCTTTGGGAGCTGGAAAACCGGATAAAAAACGAGGGCCTGGAGCTGGATCTCATTTTGGGTCATTCCAAGGGACGGTTTACCTCCATTGACTACAATGTTCCCATGGTTCGTGTGGGCTTTCCCGTTTATGACCGTGCAGGCTACTTCCGCCATCCCATTATGGGCTACGCCGGAGCTCTGTGGCTGGGAGAAATGATGGCCAACACCCTGTTTACGGATATGGAATACAAGAAGAAAAAGGAATGGATGCTCAACGTTTGGTAAATGACCCGGTGATGTAAAAACATCAAAATAAATGGACGGGAGGACATGAACATGTTAATGGTTCGAGCAATCATCAGACCCGAAAAGGTAACGGAGGTTCTGGCAAAGCTTAGTGAGGCCGGTTTTCCTGCCGTAACAAAGATAGATGTGGTGGGCCGCGGCAAGCAGAGCGGAGTTAAGGTAGGGGATGTGCTCTACGATGAAATACCCAAGGAAATGCTGCTTATCATTGTGAATGACGAGGACAAGGATAAAATCGTGGACATCGTCCTTAAAACGGCAAAGACCGGCACCAGCGGAGCCTTTGGCGACGGCAAGATTTTTGTCAGCCCTGTAGAGGAAGCCTATACCATAAGCACCCAGAGCAAAGGGCTTTAAGGAGGTTTTTCATGAAGGAAGTAATGGCCATTATTCGGCTAAACAGGATTAGTCAGACCAAAAAGGCCCTCCTGCTGGCGGGCTTCCCCTCCATGACCTGCCGTAAAATGCTGGGCCGGGGTAAGAAAAAGGTGGACTTTGCCCTAACCAAGTATGTCCCCCTGACGGAAACCTCGCCCCGGATGCTTGAGGAAATTTCCGAAGAGCACCGTCTGGTGCCCAAGCGCTTTATAACGCTCATTGTTCAGGATTATGAGGTGAAAAAAGCTGTGGATGCCATTATGGACGCTAATTTCACCGGAAGCCCCGGCGACGGCAAGATTTTTGTACTGCCCGTATTGGAGGTTTACCGGGTAAGAACGGGTGAAACGGGTGTGGATGCGGTATAGCCGATGCGATTTAAGCAGAGCCTGGAAAGGGGTGTGTTCAACATGAAAGAAGGATGTCCCGGGAGCATAAGGTTTGAAGGCGAGACAGCCAGACATCCCTGTTATTCCTTTGATGCCCATGGCCAATTTGCCAGAATGCATCTGCCTGTGGCGCCCATGTGCAATATCAGCTGCAATTACTGCAACCGTAAATACGATTGCGTCAACGAAAGCAGGCCGGGAGTGACAAGCGAGCTTTTAAACCCTGTAAGTGCTATGGTTCGGTTTGTCAGGGTAAAGGAAACCATGCCCCATTTAAGCGTTGTGGGAATTGCCGGGCCGGGTGATGCCCTTGCCAACTGGAATGCGGTAAAAAGAACCGTCTGGCTCATAAGGGACCTTTCGCCGGATACCATGGTATGTCTTTCAACCAACGGACTTATGCTTCCCGCTTACGCTAAAGAGCTTCTGCGGCTGGGAGTAAAACATATAACGGTTACGGTCAATTGCCTTGACCCGGAAATCGGAGCAAAAATATACAGCCGGGTGAGGTATGAGGATAAGGAGCTGACCGGTGAGGAGGGGGCTTCCCTCCTTATCCGGAACCAGCTGGAGGGTATCCGGCTTCTCTCCGAGGGCGGGGCTATTGTTAAAGTCAACTGTGTTATGATAAAAGGAATTAATGACACCCATATTCCCGACGTTGTTAAAAAGGTGAAGAGCCTGGGTGCGGTTCTCACCAATATCATGCCTCTTATTCCTGCTCCGGGCAGTGTCTTTGAAGCTTTTCCCCAAACCAGCATGAAGGATCTGAATGGCCTTCGAAGCCGGTGTGAGGAGGACCTTCCCCAAATGCGCCACTGCCGCCAGTGCCGGGCGGATGCTGTCGGCCTTCTTTCGGAAGACCGTTCCCATGAGTTCAGAGATACCGCAGCCATTCCGCTAAAGCGGGCTGCCAGCGGACCGGGAACAACTTACAGGGTGGCTGTGGCCTCAAAAGAACAAAAAAGGGTTGATCTGCACTACGGTCATGCCGATGAATTTTACATCTACGATGTGGACGGAGTGAAATCCCTTTTTGTTGAAAAAAGACATGTTAACAAGTACTGCGAGGGCGTTGAAGATTGCGGCGGCGAGGAAAAGGACAGTGTGGTGGAGGCTATATCCGACTGCAATGCGGTGCTTTCCATGCGGACGGGGCACGAGGCCCGCATGCGGCTGGCGCAGCACGGCATTACGGCGGTAGAGTCGTGCACGGCTATAGATGAAGGCCTTGTTCATGCCTATTATACGCTGAAAAGAGCGGAAGAAAGATTAAAGGCCGCATCGGGCTGAATTGAAAAAAAGGCAAGGCATCGGATCAAAGCACCGGGCCTTCCAGACAGGATGCAAGGAGGAAGAAAGATGGCAGCAATACACTATTTTCAGCACGTACGATTTGAAGGACCGGGCTATATTGGAGAATGGGCCGCAAAGAACGGGCATACACTTACCGGAACCCATTTTTACAGGAATGACAGCCTTCCCGGTTTGGAGAATTTTGACCTTCTTGTTATTATGGGAGGCCCCATGAACATTTATGAGGAGGCTGAGTACCCATGGCTTGCCGCCGAAAAGCGCTTTATTAAAGCGGCGGTGGAGGCGGGCAAAGGAGTTCTTGGAATTTGCCTGGGGGCTCAGCTCATTGCCGATGTACTGGGAGGAAGGGTTACAAAAAACCCTCTGGGTGAAATCGGCTGGATGCCGGTTGTATTCAGCGAACAGGCCCTCCGGATGCCGCTTTTTGAGGGCTTTGCCTCCTCACCCTATATTTTTCAATGGCATAACGACACCTTCAGCCAGGTGGGAGAAGGTGTCCGTGTTATTGCCGAAAGCGAGGCCTGCAAAAATCAGGCCTTCATTTATAAGGACAGGGTGGTGGGTTTCCAGTTCCATATGGAGTGCACGGAAACCAGTGTAAAGGCCCTGGTGGAAAACTGTGCCGATGAATTAACCGACGGCCCTTACATTCATAAAAGTGAGCGCATACTGGGAGATTTTCATTATTTGCCCCAGGCCAACCGTCTGGTGGAGGGCTTTCTAAACCGCTTGACGGCTATGGCCGCAGACGGGAAGAAGTGAAGGAGAAGGAGCATGGAGCAAAAAATCAGATATAAGGCGAGGATTTGCGAGGACAGGGAGCGAATCGACGGCTTTTTAAGTGAAAAGAGAGTGGGCGTTCTGGCTATAAACGACAAGGACTTTAGCCCTTATGCCATCCCTGTTAATTATGTCTATTTAAATGGCAGCATTTATTTTCATGGCATGGGAAGCGGTAAGAAAAATACGCTGCTGGAGGCTAATCCTGCCGTTTGCTTTACTGTTTGGGACGAGTTGGGAACCGTCAGGGATTCTGTACCCTGTAAATGCGATACCTCTTATTTCAGCGTGGTGCTGTTCGGCCAAGCTCTTGCTGTGGACGAGGTATCCGAAAAGACAATGGCGCTTTCAGCTTTAATGGACAAGTTTATGCCGGGGATGTTCAAAAAACCTCTTTCGCCGGTTATGGTGGAAAAATACCGTTCATCCCATGACAACAGAGGTGTGGCCGTTTACCGTATTAAGCCGGAGGCTCTTACTGCCAAGGAAAATCCTCTGGACCCCCCAAATATGTTTTCCGTGTGAAGTTTTTGCAATTTTGTCCGGGTTATGGGCATAGAAGCGGACTCCCACTGATTTAACAAACGTCATTTTCTTACTGAACATACATATTGACACGCATTTTGTCATAGCATATAATCTACTGTGAAGACTCCGCTTTTTTGGAAATTCCAACAGGGAGGCCGCGTCACCGATTGAAAGCGCAGCCGGGAAGAGTAGTAAGCCGGGGAACACTTCACCTCATACCGGAAATTAAAATGAATACAGTTAAGTGGATGCGGGTTTCCCGTATCAATGCGGGTGGCACCGCGGGCAATGTTGTATGCTCGTCCCGGAAATTATTGTTGAAGATAATTTCCGGGATTTTTTGATTTGGGAGGAGCAATGATGTTAAGGACGCATCACTGCAATGAGCTAAGGCAGGAACACATTGGACTTAAAGCAACGCTTTCCGGGTGGGTGGATACTATCCGGGACCATGGAAGTGTGAAATTTCTGGATTTGAGGGATCAAAACGGTGTGACTCAGATTGTTTTTCACGACGATTCCATGCTGGAGGGAATTAACCGGGAGACTGTTATTTCCGTATCGGGAAATGTAACGGTGAGAGATGAGGACAGTATTAATCCAAAGCTGGATACAGGCAGGGTAGAGCTCCATGCCGACAGTATCACGGTTTTAGGACCTTGTAAAAACATTTTGCCCTTTGAAATAGGGGATTCTGTTCTTACAAGAGAAGAGGTTCGGTTAAAATACCGTTTTCTTGATCTTAGAAACCCTGCAATTCATAATAATATTATACTTCGCTCCAAGATTATCAGCTATTTAAGAAGGCGTATGGAAGAGCTGGGCTTTCTTGAAATACAAACACCCATACTCACCGCTTCTTCGCCGGAAGGTGCGAGGGATTACCTTGTGCCCAGCCGCAAGCACAGAGGCAAATTTTACGCTTTGCCCCAGGCTCCCCAGCAGTTTAAGCAAATGCTGATGGTGTCAGGCTTTGATAAATATTTCCAAATTGCACCCTGTTTCCGTGATGAGGACGCCAGAGGCGATCGTTCTCCCGGAGAATTTTACCAGCTGGATTTTGAAATGGCATTTTCCGAGCAGGAAGATGTTTTGAATGTTGCGGAAACCGTTTTATATGACGTCTTTACCCAGTTTACCGATAAACGTGTTTCGGCAGCACCCTTTAAGCGCATTCCCTATAAAGAATCCATGCTGAAATACGGCAGCGATAAGCCGGATCTCAGAAACCCGCTGATTATTTGCGATTTGACGGACTTTTTCAGGCAGGTGGATTTTGCACCGTTTAAAAATAAACCTGTACGGGGCATTGTGGCTGATTGCACAGGCCGCCCCAAGAGCTTTTTTGAAAGCTCCCTGAAATTTGCCACCGGCATTGGTATGAAGGGTCTTGGCTATATTACCCTCACCGAAGGTGAATTCAAGGGACCCATTGAAAAGTTCCTGTCCCCGGAACAGAAAAAGGAAATCACTGAACTCAGCGGAATAAAGGAAGGGGAAACGCTTTTCTTTATCAGTGACAGAGGTGAGGCTGTCAATAAGTATGCAGGCCAGATTAGGCAATGGCTGGGGGAGAATCTCCAGATTATTGACACCGAAGCCTTCGAATTCTGCTTTGTGGTTGATTTCCCCATGTATGAGCATAATCCTGCTACGAATAAAATTGAATTTACTCACAATCCCTTTTCCATGCCCCAGGGTGGCATGGATGCTTTGGAGACAAAGCATCCCCTGGAAATTCTGGCCTATCAGTACGATGTGGTCTGTAACGGCGTAGAGCTCTCCTCGGGTGCAGTACGTAATCACTCTCCGGAGATTATGCGCAAGGCGTTTAAAATTGCAGGCTATACGGAAGACGATCTGGAAAAGAAGTTTGGCGCGCTGTACACCGCCTTCCAGTACGGGGCACCGCCTCACGCAGGAATGGCTCCCGGTGTGGATCGTATAGTTATGCTTCTGGCCGGTGAAGAAACCATCCGTGACGTTATTGCCTTCCCCTTAAACGGCAATGCCCAGGATCTTCTTATGGGCGCACCCTGCGAAGTCACCGAGCTTCAGCTTAAAGAGGCTAACGTAAGCGTACGGCCTGTTTAGCCAGGTACTCCCAGTGAGGGTAAAGCTTAATAGAAAATAAATGAAACCACCTGAAATCCATTGTTTTCAGGTGGTTCTTTGCTGGCAGCAGGCTGCCGGTTCCAGTAAAGCAATAAGTGAGGAATACGAAAGTGAATTTGCAGGTTATTGATTTTCATACGCATCCCTATCTGAGTGACACGGAAAACACATGCATGTATAAAGAGGCTGTTCATTTTGAGATTGACGAGTACAGGCACGATCTGGAACAGGCCGGCATCGGCCATATATGCGGTTCTGTCATTGAAAACGATACCTTTTCACCTGAAAAGGGTTTTGATTACTTAAGAGGCCTCAACCAAAAAGCGTTAAAGCTAAAAGGCTTATTAGGGGAGTTTTATACTCCCGGCTTTCATGTCCATCCCGATTATGTAAGGGAGTCCTGCGAGGAAATAACGTACATGAAGGAACAGGGTGTTAAGCTCATAGGTGAACTGGTGCCCTATATGCACGGCTGGTCGGATTATTCCTGCAGAAATCTAAGGGAAATACTGGACTATGCCCAGGAATGCGAAATGATTATCAGCTTTCATTCAGCTGATGACGAGCAGATGGATAAGATGATTTCCGAGCATCCGAACTTAACCTTTGTTGCGGCACATCCCGGGGCAAAGGATAAATATACCAGACATATCCAGCGGCTTGCGCGTTTTGAAAATGCTTACCTTGACCTTTCGGGGACAGGCCTGTTCCGTTATGGAATGCTGGCCTATGGCGTTAAGCATGTTGGGGCGGACAGGCTGCTGTTTGGAACGGATTATCCCATCTGCAACCCCCGTATGTATGTCCAGGCCGTGCTGCAGGAGCCCCTATCCTCTGGGGATCGGGAAAAAATTCTCTATAAAAACGCGGCGCAATTGCTCGGCATGTAATGGATAATTCCCTGCGGCCAAACAGCTTAAATGTATTGACAGCGGAGCATCATTTCTATAAAATTGAACTATGTTTTAAACGTTGTTCAATTTTATAGGAGATGATGTATTGTGAAAAACATTCCAATCTTAGTATTTGAATTTCTTCTTGTAGCTCTCATTACGATTATAGGCCTGTCAGGCAGAAAAATTTTATTTATTGAGGGAGAAAGAGGGGCTGTCATTACCCTGGGCATAATAGGAATGCTGCTGTGTACCTTAAGCGTGGGCAAATTTATATCGGCTGCTCCGGCGCATCCCTTGTCCTTCTTGGGCTATTTGTTTGGGTCGGTGGCATTGCTGGCTTTTTTAACTCAACTTTTTCGGTGGAATATACCGATTCTGGCGAGCTCCCGAACGGCGCTGCTGGTTTTAGCCGGTGCCGTGATAGTAAAATCGGTTGTTGCCCGCTTTGGACATTTGCTTGCAAAATAAGAAAAGGGAATGACAAATGAGTAAAAATGTAAAGGAAGCCATTTTAAATGCGGCCATTGAGCTTATAAACGAAAAAGGCAGCAATACGGACGAAATTACGGTCCGGGACATCTGCAAAAGAGCGGGAATTGGCTCCGGGCTGGTTAATTATCATTTTCAGACAAAAGAAAATCTCATTGCTCAATGCGTACAGCGAATCATCAGTGATGTCATAAAGAAAACAGAAACCGTTTACAACAGCCTTCCTCCCATGACTCCGGACGAAAAGCTCCGAGCCATGGCTAAGTACACCTGTAAGTTTCTTGTGGAGCATGAAAACATATCCCGGATATCCATTGTTACGGATTTGACCACAAATAATCCAAACG
>JAFADM010000541.1 GCA_023424865.1 Bacillota bacterium
TTTGAATCTCTGAATCTTAGTATAGCGAGTGAAAATAAAGAAGATGGAACTTTTTTATTATGAAATTCTTAATTATTTCTTATTTTCTTAAGATTGTTAAAAAGCGGAAGACATGGCGAAAATCAAAAGCTCGGGGGGCTTCGAACCCTCTCCCTTTTAGACAGTTATGCTTACATAAAGGACTACCAAAACAAAGAAGGGAATGCTTTTGCAATCCTCCAATAAGGATGTTTACGAAAATTAAAACGAACCGCCGTCGCTACACTTCTGTCAAATCTCCACTGTCAAGGAGCCTCCATGCGGTACCTGACCGTATCCAGCGCAAAAGACGCGGCGGTATTTGGATAGTAGCTGCGGGGACGACGTTGGCTGAACACTCTTACCTAGTGAATCAAAGTGCCCTTTTCGTTACTGAGCCCCACATAAATCCGGGGTTGGCTATCTGAATGAATTTAAAAAAATACAAACATATCACGCATGGATTTTGGCATCTGCTATTATGTGATTTTCCGGCTGAATCTCCTGTACAGAAGTAAAATCCAGATAAACGAGGACAGCAGCGCCGGAATTAAGAACACAAGATTCTGCCCGAGACAAAGCTTGGCAATCCAAAAGGACGGCAAGGGCAAAAACAGATACTGTGTATCCGACAAAAGGAAGAACGGCACAGGCAAACCCAGCATCAATAGCCCCGACAGCTTTGCCATTGCCATGCCCTCCACCCGGTTATGGGAAAAAGCAAACAGTAAAAGCGCCACGGCAACGCTCGTAAGACTGGTTAGTAAACAGGTAATCAAAGCCATTCCCCGCGACCACTCAGTCAGGGGAAACCAGTGCATAAGCACCACAGAAACGATAAAGGAAATCACAGCCGGAAGAGCCAACCGAGATATAAGATACCCTCTTTTGCCAACAGGAGTCACCGCCAGATAGCTAGCTATGTTTTCGTCGTATTCGGTCAACATCATCATTGCCGATGCGAAACAGAACATATAAGGAGTAACAAGAGCCAGCAGCAGATCAAACAATAGGTAGTAATCTGCAAGAATTGACTCCTTTTGAAAATAGCCGCACAATGCGTTTTCGACTGCCGGAATACCGAACCGGATAAAAAATGCGGTTAAGATGGTGGCGCAGCACACGGCCGCCAGCATGCTGTCTCTAAACACCTGCCGCACAAACATGGAAAAAGATCGAAGCAGGGGCCTCATAGTTTAACACCTCCCAATGAGCGAAGACTTTTTGTCACCACCCGGTATGCCAGCAGCAAAGACAATCCCACCCATACCAGCAGGATAACGGCTGCAGGAACTGCATAGGCTCCGTTTTGACACAGCTCCACAATGCAAACTCCCGGATGGACGATCAGCCAGCGCGGTTTCCAACCGAATAGCCAGGCAATGGCAGGGAGGTTGATGATAATTTCGGCGGGTATGGTTGCAACGATAAATTGATTTAATGTTGTAATATTTGCCGCGACCATAAGCCCTACGGCAGAAAACAGACAGGAACCAAAGAATACGCCTGTGACGAATAACAGCGGGTTTGAGATAACGCCGCCGCCAAATCCGATGAGCAGCCCGACCGCTGTAGAAATAAGGGCGATGGATACAAGCTTAGAAACCACATACTCGATTGGTTTGACAGGTGATACAGCAATGCTGTCCAAGACCCGCTCACCCTTCTCGAACAAAACAATCGCTCCCATGAAGAAAAGCCCCATAGCCGCAGGGTCGCTAAAGACCATCAGAACAGCACCCTGATTTCGCCACTCGGAAGGCAGCAAATAGAGCAAACTGATATATAGTATCGTAAAGACCAGATATAAAAAATAAAACCCGTATTTAAACTGAAAGCGGATATCGCCTATCAACAGAGCCTTTGTCCTCATTGCAGCCGCCTCCCTGTCAGTTCCACAAAAATATCGTTCAGGGTAGGTTCACTGCTGTGGATGGACAGCAGCCGGTTTTCCCGGATAAGCCTTTGCAGCACATCGTCCCCGCCCGTTTGATTCAGGGGAATTTCCGCTTCTTCCTGCTGACCATTTACCGCATATGTGTATCGAATTCTGGAGGCGCCTTTGGACATAATCAAATTCCGCGGCGTGTCCAGTGCACGCAGCTTACCATCTACAATAAAGGCTACGCGGTCACAAAGCTCGGTCGCGTCGTACATATTGTGGGTGGTCAGCAATATGGTTTTTCCCTTTGCTTTTTCCTGCAAAATGATGTCCTTCATCCGTTTTGCATTGGACGGATCAAGCCCGGAGGTCGGCTCATCCAGAAAAAGAAGTGCCGGGTCATGGAGCAGCGCCTTAATAAAGTTCAGTCTTGATTTCATTCCCTTAGAGAAGTCCGATACCTTTTTGTTGGCGTCATTAATCAATCCGACGCTTTCCAGCAAAGGGTCAACCGCCTGATGCTTCTTGTACAGCGAGGCAAAAAAACGAAGATTTTCCCTCGCTGTCAGTTTTTCATACAGGCTCGGAAATTCAAAGTCTACACCGATACTTTCATAAAAGCTGTTGTCATGATGCTTTACCTCTGTGCCGTTTAACTGTACACTGCCCCTATATGTGGTCAAAAGGCCAGTGAGAATTTTTTGCAGCGTGCTTTTTCCCGCTCCAGATGGCCCTAAAAACCCAAAGATCTCACCGCTTTGGACATCAAAGCTCATGTTCTCAATAAAGGGCTGTTTTGAATAGCTGAACTGTAAATCCTGCACCTGTATCATAACGTTCCCTCCTCAAATAATTGAAGTACCGCCCCTCTCAGCATGACGCGGATTGTTTCATAAAATACATCTTCACCAATCTCCCGTTTGTGGAGCATTGTGCAGAAGATAGCTCGTAAAACAGCGCTAAATATTTTGATGTTGCCTTCTGTCTGCACACCAGGCAGTAAGGAAAGCAGCTGTTCCATATGAAAGTCATCCTCCCTGGCATGGGCGGCGGCAACATCCGGTGGCAATTTCCTTACCAGCAGCTCTAAATCTCCGCTTGCGATAAAGGAATAAAGAAACGTAGCATCCACCTGCTTGTACAAGCGAAAAATAAGCTCTGTGACTGTCTCGACATTAACATCGTCTTTTAACTCGTCAATCCAGAGAAGCAACGTAGATTGCAATTCATCATGGAGTGTACAGAACACATCAAAAAACAACAGTTCCTTGGATGAATAGAAGAGATAGAATGTTCCTTTGGGTATGTTGACCCGTTTTACAAGCTCGTCTACCGTGGTCTTGCGCATACCGAACTGAGCAAGACATATTTGTGCTTCCTCCATGAGATGTTTTTTAATATATTCCCTTTCGCTATCCGAAAAAGTCTTTGGCATTGTATTTCCCCCCCATAAAAACCTATTTGACTATATTTGATTATATAGTCAAATAGGTTTTTGTCAAGGTTTTGTCTTTTGACATTTATGCGCCAGCTTGACATACTCTGCCGGACCTGTTACCATAAATTTACAGAAAAAAAGGCCGTACCAAAAGAAGCATAACGAATAGAAGCAAAGCCTGATAAGATCGACGCCTGCCGTGTCGGTTTGATGTATATTTCAATTTTGTTGGCAGAGTTTAGGGCAAGAGAAAAGCCGTATGACTCAACATCCTACGGCAAATCTCAAAAACTGAAAACATCCCTATTGGCAGGGAGCTTTTGCATCCCCCCTGTATTTCGAAATTCTTTTCAGTTTTGCTGTGTTTTCTAATTTTTACAAATGGTCTTGTGCCTTTAAGGCAGGAGAATTAAAAATTCGGTGTACTCCATGCTGCTGCTTGCGGTTATAGAACCCCTATGAAGCTCAACAATCTCTCTTGCAATAGCCAGGCCAAGGCCGGCACCACCGGTTTGGGAGGAACGTGATTCATCCAGACGGTAAAACTTCTCGAAAATACTTTCCAGACGGTGTTCGGGTATGATATCCCCTTTGTTTCGAAAACGAATGGCCACCCCGGTTTTTTCTCTGGCCACCGCAAGTGTTATAATGCTTCTCGGATAACTGTAGCTTATAGCGTTACGCAAAAGATTATCAAAAACACGGGCAAGCTTGTCCGGATCACCCATTATGAAAATCCCCGGCTCTAATTTAAGCTCCAGCTTAAGCTCTTTTGGGGTAAGAAGAGGATAAAACTCTTCTGCAATCTGCTCCAGCATATGCGTAAGGTTGATGCGCTTGTTTTCAAGACGGATATTTTGTAAATTAAAACGGGTAATTTCAAAAAACTCATTAATTAAATCTTCCAGTCTTTGGGATTTATCCAGGGATATAGAAAGGTACTTTTCCCTAAGCTCCTCCGATATCCCTTTCTCATCACGTAAAAGGCTTAAGTAGCCGATTACGGAGGTGAGAGGCGTTTTGAGATCATGGGCCAGGTAGACCACCAGGTCGTTTTTTCTCTGCTCGGCCTCTTTAGCGATTTGCTCGTTTTTAAGAGCATCGTATTTAATGGAATTGAGCTTATTTTCAATATCCTTGAATTCACCCGGAAGGGTAATAAGCCCTTCATCCCGGCTGAAAACCTTGTCAATGGAGCGGATGATGCTGTTGAAATAGCCAATGGTACGGGAAACAGTGAAATAGATGGTAGTAACAATGATAAAGGAAAACAGAGCAAAAAGGGATTCGACCTTATGGTTTACTATAAATAAATACAGCTTCCTGCTGATACCTGATACCGTATTTGCTAAAATGTCATTTAAAATGCCGTCAATTAAAAACCATATGAAGAGCAGGACAACAACACTTGCCAATACTGTAAGGGCAATTTGAAAAATAAGCTTGTTTTTAAACCGGACAAGATAATCCGTTTTCAATTTTATAGCCAACTCCCCATACCGTTTTAATAAATCTTGGATTGCGGGCCGGCTCACCCATTTTTTCACGGATACGCCGGATGTGGACCATCACCGTATTATTGGAATCCAGGTATTTTTCTCCCCATACCTTTTCAAAGAGCTCTTCGGAGGATATAACCCGGCCCCTGTTTTCACACAGCAGCCACAGGATGGAAAATTCAATGGGTGTTAGGGCAAGGATCTTTCCGAAAAGCGTACACTGATGTGTATCCCTGTTGATGACAAGGCCGTTGAAATCAATAACCGAATCATTTTCTCTGAGGTTTTCTCCGCTGCCCGGGCCATTGTACCGTGAGGAACGGCGAAGCTGGGCCTTTACCCTGGCAACAAGCTCCAAAGGATTAAAGGGCTTGGTCATATAATCGTCGGCACCTATGGTAAGGCCTTGTATTTTATCCATGTCCCCTACCTTTGCCGTCAGCATGATAACTGGAAAGGTGTATTGCTCCCTAAGACGCCTTAAAAGCTCAAAGCCGTCCATATGAGGCATCATCACATCCAGCACCGCCAGATCCTGCTTATGGCCTTCCATATAACTCAAAACCTCCAACGGATTGTAAAACTTGGCCACCTCAAAGTTTTCATTCTTCAGGTAAAGCTCAATAAGATCCGCAATTTCCTTTTCATCCTCAACGACCAGTATTCGGGCAGCCATATCCATTTCCTCTCCCTGCTATTATAAACCCTGTTGTTATGACTCAATTGTTATGACTCGATTATTGTGACTCAGTTATTATAACTCAGTTATTATAACTCGGTTATTATGACTCGATTATTATGACTCGATTATTATGACTCGATTATTGCGACTCGGTTATTAGGCTATTGTAAACCTGGCTATTTCACGCCTATGCGCATGCGGTAACCGAAATCAATGGTAAAGGTTTTATCGCCAAACAAGCTCTCAATAGACTGCGCAAAAGAATCCACCAGGGGACGAAAGCCCTCCACCTCTTCTTTCAAAGCTTGCTGAAGCCCGCCCTGACTAAGGGCAATGCCGATAAAACGCTTTGCCGTACACTGCTCCTGTGATGAAAACACCAGTTCTCTGGCGTAACGGAAATAGCCGCTGTTTTTTATAGATTCCAGGTGACGGTCTTTATCCCATCTGCGAAAGCTTTCCTTTATTCTTGGGTGTTCCTGTTCCAGCTCCCGCACTTTGCTTAACAGCTTTTCATAGCAAAGCTCCGCTTCCCAGTGGCAGGAGGGAGGAAAATCACAGTCATAGGCGGCAAATATCCCCCCTTTTATCAGAAGCCGGTTTACTTCCTCCAGCGTCTTTTGGGGATCCATCCAGTGAAAGCTCTGGGAACAGGTTATAATATCTGCCGATGCGGTTTCAAGGCCCGTGGCGTCGGAATAGCCCTCAATGAAACGCACCCTGTCCGTCATGCCGCAAGCCACAACTTTTTCCTGTGCCTGCTTTCGCATACCTCCGGAAGGCTCCACGCCAATTATACGGCTGCATCGATCATACCAGGCCAGAGTGGAGAGGCCTGTGCCGCAGCCCAAATCCACCACACACTCCGGTTCCCTGCCCAGATAACCGGAAAGCATATCCACTGCCTTTTGAGGGCATTGAGGTCTTACCTTGTCGTAAAGATCCGCATTGTCCGAAAAACGCTGTGGGTTAAGCACCTTGCTATCTAATTTTAAATCTCTGTCACTCATTCCTGCTTTCTCCTTACCCCTAGTCTGACATGAATTTAACAATTAAACAAGCATCAATCGTAAACTGCAGTTGAGACTTGCCTCACTAAGGGCAAGTTTCAACTGCAGCTGCCGGAGGGCTTTATTAAAAGGCCTCTGCAACCTTTTCAAGCTCCCTGGGGATGTCAATGTGCTGGGGACAGTGAGTCACGCAGCTTCCGCAGGAAATGCAGCTGTCGGCCCGCTTTTGGGGATCAATGCCCGAGTAGCGTCCGGAAGCCATTTCCTTGCTGTTGGTACGCTTATAGAGGTTGTAAATATTAAACACCTGCGGAATATTAATTTGGGAGGGACAGTCGTCCACACAGTATTTGCAGGAAGTACAGGGAATAACGGGTATTTTTCTGTATTCCTCCAAAACCTTCCGGAGAACCTGTTCCTCCTCATGGGTAATGGGCTTGAACTGAGACATGGTGCCCACATTATCATAAAGCTGCTCCAGATTGGACATCCCGCTTAACACCGTCATAACTCCTTCGAGGGAAGCGCAGTAGCGAATGGCCCAGGAAGCCACTGAGCTTGTGGGACATGCTTCTTTAAAAATGGCCTCAATATGAGGCGGAAAGCTTGCCAGAGAACCGCCTTTTACCGGCTCCATGATTATAATGGGAATATCATGGGCTCTTGCAATGCGATAGCACTCCTCGGAGCGCATGCCCTCCCAGTCCAGATAATTAATCTGAAGCTGCACAAAATCCAGGCCGGGATTTTCGTCCAGTATCTGCTGAAGAATTTCAGGTTCATCATGAAAGGAGAAGCCTCCAAAGCGGATTTTCCCCTCTGCCTTCATTCTTTTGAGAAACTCAAAGCCCCCCTGCTCCGAACATTTTTTAGCACTGTTGCGATTAAGCGCGTGGAGCATGTAAAAATCAAAGTAGTCCACACCGCATTTTTCAAGCTGCTCGTTAAAATAAGTATCATAATCCTTTGTTTCCTTAACAAGCCACACAGGCATTTTGTCAGCAAGGTAGAAGGACTCTCTGGGATGGCGCTTTACCAGGGCTTCCCGCATCACAATTTCCGATTGCTTGTCATGATAGGGATAGGCGGTGTCGAAATAATTAAAGCCGTTTGCCAGCGAGTAATCCACCATTTTTGCAACCTGCTCGGTATCAATGCGGGATTTATCCAGCATGGGCAGGCGCATAGCCCCAAACCCCAGCAGAGGAATGGGCAGACCAATCTTATCAAGTGTTCTTTTTGACATGGGAGTACCTCCTTAAACTTTAACGCTTACCTCTTTTTATGCTAAAGAATCTTCTCTCTTCGCGCTATAAAGCGGGCAACTCCGTCGGAATTGCAGTTGTGAACCAGGCCTTTTGCCCGGACTTTGAGGGCTTCCACCGCGTTGATCACCGCATAGGCCTCATCACAGGCGCGAAAAAGAGGAAGATC
>JAFADM010000545.1 GCA_023424865.1 Bacillota bacterium
AGCTTTGGCGGCATTCGGTTCTTAAAAAGAGCTTTCAGAAGCAGAATGGCCATAGCTGTGACAGTAGTCGTTATTACAGTATTTATAAGTAAATCCATTTCAGCCATCCTCCATTTTGTCAATAATCCGCTTCAGTTCTTCTTCCTCTTCCCTCGAAAGTTTATTGCCCTTTGCCAGGGCAGACACAAACATAGAAACCGAACCGTCAAATACTCTTTGCAGAAATTTTCTGGCTTCCTTGGCTTTATGTTCTCCTTCCTCCATAATGGCTTTGTACTTGTAGCTGTTGGCAACGGTTTTGTCAACCTCGGCAAACCCCTTTTCAACAAGTCTGTTAAGCATGGTTTTTATAGTGGAATAGCTCCACCCCGTCTTTTCCAGGCATTTGACAACCTCATTGACTGTAGAGTTAGGGTGTTTCCACAAAATTTCAATCACTTTCCATTCCGAATCACTTATCGAAGGGTTCATCCTCATCGCCTCCTTAATATCGATAGCTACATTTGTAGCTCTTATGCTTTTAGTTTACACCTTTCCGTGCTCAATGTCCACCAAAAACACTCCAAGCCCAGTATTTAACATTATCTAATAGTAATTTAGCTACTCGCCGCAAACACTTTCCTTCATACACAAAAATATAAATAACTAATAGCCTGAAACTATTTATTGTATCTTAAAATATACAGGCTTCAGGCTACCATCGACTAATTCAAACGTTGTATATAACGTCTTATTGCCAAGCCAATCCATAGCACCCGTCCGCCATCTTTATCCATGTGCTCCAGAAAAATGGCAGTATGTCCTTAAATGTTATGTATGGAGTGAAGCAACAACAAACTATAGGTTTTTACTAGTAGTAGATTATTAATTTAAATGTCTCAATATTAATATATTTACAATAGTGTATGTCAAACAGTATATTGATAGTGAGGTGATTGCAAAAGTGAGTGAATACGATGAGCTGATAAATTCCCTGATTACCGAATTAAAGCGAGGAACCCTTATCCTCTCGGTTCTAAGCCAGCTGAGCAAACCGGAATACGGTTACTCACTGGCCCAGAAGCTTGAAGAAAAAAATATGCCCATTGATGCGGGAACGCTTTACCCCCTTCTTCGAAGGTTAGAGAAGCAAAAGCTTTTAAGCAGCGAGTGGGATACAAGCGAAAGCCGCCCCAGAAAGTTTTATGTATTGAATGACGACGGCAAAGCCGTATTCCAAAGCCTCAAAGAAGAGTGGCAAAAGCTCTCGGGGCAGTTGGATATTTTGTTAAAGGAGGAAGAACCATGAACTTAATAGAACGCTATGTTCTGGCAGTAACCGAAAGCCTGCCGTCGGATATGAAAACGGATGTGGCAGCAGAATTGCGATCCAATATTGAAGACATGCTGCCCGATTCTCCTACTGAAGCGGACATTCGCACAGCACTTGAAAAGCTGGGAAACCCAAGAACGCTGGCCCAGGAATATTCGCCTGTAAAGAAATATCTTATCGGACCGGCCTTCTATGATACTTATATTTCCATTCTTAAGCTTGTGACGGGCATTGTGGCCGCTGTTATTGCCGGACTTACTTTGGTGGATCTGGCCCTCAACTGGGCTCAAAAGAACCCTGAAAGCCTTTATTCCACCAGTCAGTATGCTTCATTTATTTCAAGCATGATCACTGTTATTATTACCGATGTCATTGCCGCCGTCATTAATGCGGTCTTTATGGCAGCCTTCTGGGTTACACTGGTATTTGCCATAATGGAACGAAGCAATCAGGGGCGGCTGCCTTTTGAAAAGAAGACCTGGACTCTGGAGGATCTACCTACCGAACCAGTTTCAGCCAAGAGTAAAATTTCCCGGGGTGAATCGGCTGTATCCCTGTTTTTCACTATACTCTTCACCGCCCTTATTTACTTTAAGCCCGAGCTCATCGCTTTATACACCACTAAGGACGGCAGCTTCTCGCCATTCCCTCTCTTATCGCCGGAGCGCCTTAAATTCTATATTCCTGTTATTCTTATCCTGGCATTAGTGCAGCTTCTGATTATTATCTGGAAATTTATTCAGGGAAGATGGACACTGCCTCTGGCCATTGCCAATGCCCTTGATAATGGAGCCTCCTGCATCCTTGTAATCCTTATTATTAACGACAGGGCTCTTATAAACCAGGATTTCATCCGTGAGATAACCTCACTTTTGGAGCTTTCCCAGACCGGGCTTTTCAACTCCTGGTTATGGGTAACCGTCATGATTACCCTTGTGATTTTCATTGGTGTCAGCCTATGGGATTCAGTTCTTGGCTTTGTAAGATCTAGAAAATAAACAGCGTCTAATACTCGTGGATAAAAAGAAGGCCTGGCGTCCGATTTTACAAGCAACCGGACGCCAGACTCTTTAAATTTTAAGGGAAAGAAACGCTTTATCGGTTTAGTTTCTTACTTTGCACTAAGAACCCCGTCCAGCGCACGTACAGCAACCGCTGCCATGTGAACGCGCAGCAGGCTGTCATTTGGGCCCATGGTGCCGTCCCCGTTTCCTACAAAAACACCCAGCTTGACACAGATGCCTAAATCCATTCTTTGAGCATCTGTGAGCTCCTCCAAATCGGAAAAGCCTTTAAGCAGCTCTTTTGACTCTGCAAGCGTAAGAGTGGGGGCCATTCCAAGTTCCTTTAAGGCTTTGGCAATGAGTGTCGCCGTGTTGATGCGGGTCATGGGCTCCTCCGGGCTTACTCCCTCAATGTAAAGGTTGTGCTTGGCCGCGGTGTTCATTTCATCGGCATACCAGGCGGTCTGGCTAACGCCGTCCAGAGCTTTGGCAGCACCATCCGGCGCAATGCCCAGAGCCTTTAAGAACATGGTATAAGTCTCGGCTGCATTTACCGAAGTATCGGGAAGGTATTTGCCGTTACCTACGCCGACAACGTAGCCGCGGGCTGCCGCCTCCCCTATTTCCGAGGCACCGTAATGTCCGGAAAGGTCCGTGAAGGCGGAGGTCAGCATAAGAGGAACAAGTGTGGAGTCTTCCTTTACTATAACGGTGGCGGAATTTCCGTCGACAGTTGTGGGAACAGGGGTAAGGCTTCCGTCGGAATTAAGCCGGGCCAGGGTAGTCATGCGTTTTGAGTCCACACCGGAAGGAAGTATCAATTTAACTCTAACATAGCTTAAGGTCACATAAGGCAGATCAAGGGCGAAAGGTGTTCCGGAAAGCTGGAGAGAAACACCGGAACCGGCTTCCTGTGAGGCTCTTGCCACGGCGGCTTCTACTGTCTGGATTTCCTTTTCACCCAGAACCGCAGCTTGTGCAGTAACACCGGGCAGAGAAGTGAGGAAAGGCGGCTTAACGGCCGTGCCGCTCCCTGAACCGCTGCCCGAGCCGGAGCTTATTTGCTGCCATTTGGCATACCAGGTGATGCTTTCACTTCCAAGAGTATATGGGAAGCCTACTTTTAGAGTAAGGGCCTCGTCGGAATACCATCCCTCAAAGGTATATCCCGGGCGGGTGGTTACCGGTGCTGTTTCAATGGCTGCGCCGACAGCTTTCGTTATAGCTTCCAAGGCGCTTCCGCCGTTTACATTAAAGGATACGGCCGCCATATCCTCAGTATACATCTGTATCGAGTCGATGCGAAGATCCGCACCTTCAAAATTCACATATAGCGTATGGGTGCCGGTAAGGCTTTGGGGCAGTTCCACAGCCACTTCCGTATACTCCAGCTCCCTGACCTCCACATCGTAGAGAGTATAGGAGGCTGATTCGGTTACCGGAACAGGAATTGCGGCAAAAGGAGCTTCTCTGTCAAGTGAGAGCGTAATATTGCCGGGTGTCCCGTTGGTTGCCACCCTTGCGGCAAGGCGTTTTATTCCTTCCACATCCACGTTGGGTATGGCCACCCAGGCCTCACCGCTTTTGGACATAACGGCAGAGTAGCCGCCCGCTATTAAATCCCCTTTCAGACTCTCTGAGGTATGCTTTTTGGACACCTCGTTGTAAACCACATCGTTGGCTGCATAGGCGTGATCAAAAACATTGAAGCTTACCTTGGGATCCAAAGTGGCTACAGCCTTGCCATCCATCAATGAGACTTCTTCAATTACTTCCTTAATAGCATAGGCTGAAGAACCGATTTCAAAACGGTAATTGCCGTTTTCCACAATATAGGCTGCACTGTTGACATCCCAGATTTCAAGGTCCTCAGGATCCACCGTAAGGGTTACCATACGGGTTTTGCCAGCCTCTATAAAGACCTTTTCAAAGGCTGCCAGGCGCTTGCCCACAGAATCGTCGCCATAGGCCGAAGCCATGTTTTTAGCATAAAGCTGAACCACCTCCGACGTATCCACAGTCCCGGTATTGGTAACCCGAACGGTGGCTGTAAAGGATTTCTCGCCGGAAGCTCCGCTCACGTTAAAATCGCTGTAAACAAAATCGGAGTAACCCAGACCGTATCCAAAGGGATAGGTAACCGTGGCAGGGTCCGCGTACATGTAGGTGAGGCTCAGGTCATAGGCATCCGCATTGCTCATGTCCTTTGTGATACGGGGATCATGCTGCTCCAGGGTATAGGTATTTCCTTCAGGGATGGAATACCGGCTAATGTCCGGGAGCGCATCGTCCGAGCTGTACCAGGTGGAGGTAAGGCGCCCCGTAGGCGCATAATCACCGTAAAGAATTTCTGCCAGTGCCTTGGCATCGTACTGCCCGGCATAGGGCTGATAAAGAATTGCATCCACATTTGGATTATTCTGGATCGCCTCCGCATTAACCGGGAAGCTGGTTTTTAGTACGACCACCGTTTTTTTGCCCGCTGCCTTAAAGGCGGCTGCAGCTTCCTCAACCAGCCTGTAATCGTTGTCACCCATATTCAGCGTGGAGCGATCGGCACCTTCTCCTGCACTGTTTCTGGGAATGGCGCCTACAAAAATAAGCGCGGCATCCTTGTCGGTCTGGGTGAGGATATCGGCTGAAAGCTCTTTAATCGTCTCTATTTCAAAAATCTGACCGGGTGTGGGTGTGTTATTCTGACTTGTGGTGGTGGCAGAGGTCACAAGCCTGCCCTCTTCTGTAAGATCATAGAACCGGGCATTCCAGTAAGCACGTTCAAAGCCACCGCCAAAACCGCTCCCATAGGCATTGGAAACAATAGCGGTCTTCCCATCCTGCAGGTCCTTGAGTTGCAGTCGGGGCGGAATGGTGCTTGTATTTCCGCTCATGGTGGCAAGGTTCCAGTCGCTTTCCGTGAGGTTCAGGATAACTCTTTCCGTATTGCCCACCGAGGCGTTGGCTACCGAGGGAGCCGCCAGCCAGCGCTTGTTGACAACAGAACGGAAGCTGTAGGCTCCCTGGCCCCAGTCAAACATTTCGAAAAGCTGGGTATCATCAAATTTACCGGTAGCCGGATCGCAAGTGGAGGCGGATGCTGTTACCTGAGTGCCCTTGAATTCACCCTCACGGCCTGCGGTGGTATCCGCATCTCCCGGAACTGCCGTAAAATAGCGGCCGTCGGAGGTCTTTATGGCCACTACCGGCACGCTTAAGCTAAAGGAAACCATGGTGGTAGCCAGGGTTGCCGTATCGCCTGTTGTGACAACGGTTTCAGGGTATTTGTCACGAATGGCGGCAAGGGGTGCTGTACCCGCTTCTTCTATTTTAGGGGTATTGCTTACGGAATAGGTGGTCTTAAACCGGGAGTCGGCATAAACACCTGCAACAGCTACCGATTCGCCGGTAGAGAGAGGCAGCGTGTTCCCCTCGTTTTTAAGAAGCACGGCAGATTCTCTGGCAGCCTGAAGAGCTACACCTTGATGCTCGTCCCTTTCATAGTCGGACACCGCTCCCTTGTCCTTAAACTCATTAACATAGGGATAGTACTTGGAAAAGCCGTCTTCATCCACTTCGTCAAAAAGACCGGCCCTAACCATTTGTGCAAGAAGGGGCTTTGCGGATTCCCGTACATCCTCTTCGGTAATACCGTAAATTCCTGCCTTAACCATGTTGTATAAACGCATGGGATCGGATTTATCGGTTCCCGATGCCCGGACGGATTCGGTATTGGCCAGGGACATAAGGGCCAGAGCATGATCCCGGTCAGGCACGTACTGGGTATCATAACCGTTACCCATGCCGGTTCCGTACATTTGATTCTCACCGTTAAAATCCGGCGAGGAATACATGCCGTACCGCGCAAGGCTGTTTGCCAGAAGGTTGTAGGCAGCAAGCTCGTTGGGTATGCCGTTGGTGCGTCCGTAGGAATTCATAACTCCTGCCAGTGAACCGGATATAAGGCCTTTTAAGGCGCTTCGGATATTGTATTCGTAAATGGAACGCGCCCCCGCACTGGTACTGGAGGTCTGGCGGTACCACTGGGCATTGTATACGGAAAAGTGCTTTGTTGCGATGACGCCTCTGGTATAGAAGCCGTCGCCGTTAAAGGCGTTGTCATAATCGATGAAGCCCTTGGCCATTTCGTCGATGAGAATGCCTGCAAGTACAGGATCCTCGGCATAGCTTTCGTCAATGCGCCCGCTTAGGGGGTTAATTCGAAGGTCATGGACCACGGAAAAGGCAATGGTAGCGGATCGTCCGGCGTTGCCCGTACCATCGTACAGTCTTCCGTTGTGATTGTTCCGGTTAACCGTGAATTCGCCCAGGAGCGTTGCCATTTTCTCTGAACCCATGACATCGCCCACCTTTGCCAGGAGTTCTTTGTTCCAGCTCTGTCCCAGGCCTACCAGTGACGGAAAATCCGTGGAGATACCCTGTACGTTGTCAGCGGCGGCCAGGCCTCCAGGCAGAATCCATCCGGACCTTTCGCCCTGGGTAAGCTGGTAGGCATCCCGGATGCCTGTGGCATAAAGAGCTGCCCCCTCAAGCCCTACCCAGTCAAGATAGGTATCAAGGTAAGCCTCAAGGTGATCGGGATTGCCGTCAAACAAGGGCATACCTTCCTGATAGTAATGTCCTGCCGCCAGCGTCTTAAACGTGACGGGCTCTTCAACCGCGGCAACGGGTATTGCGGTGCCGCTCATCATGGTCACAAGGAGGGCCAGCGTCAGGATGATACTAAGCGCCTTTTTAGCCATGACTTTTGAGTTTGCCATGCGAAATCTCCCCTTTTTCAGTATTTGGATGTTTGTCCGCAAACAGTATAAACCGAAAAGGGGTGTACTTTTTTTGATAGAAAAAGTGTCTTAATTTCGGGTTGTCAGGCCCCGCTTTTAAATTCCCCGGGAGTCATGCCCGTGAGCTTTTTAAACAGGCGAAAGAAATATTTCTCGTTGTCGATGCCTACCTGACGGGCCACCTGGCTGGTTTTGAGATCCGTATGGCTTAAAAGCTCCTTGGCCTTTTCCACTCTTACCCCTGCCAGAAAATCCACATAGTTAAGGCCTGTGCTCTTTTTAAACAGGGAGCTGATATAGCTGGGGTTCACAAAGAATAACGAGGAAATAAACTCCTGGGACAAGTCCTTTCGATAGTTCTTTTTTACATAAGTTTTAATGTCCTCCACCAGCCTGCCGGAGCTGAAATTGGCATAAGGCGCCAGCATTCTGGAAACCTGCACAAAGGTGGCAGTGGTATCGGATTTGATGGTTTCAAAATCAAACACCATATTGAGAAAGGATTCTCTCTCCCCATGGTAGCCTGTATCAAGGACATAGGCATATAGAATGGCCCGGACCTCTCCTCTTAAAATTTCCACATACCTTTTAACCTGACCCAGGGTTATGTGGGAAATGCCTTCCAGGTAATCAAAAAGCTCGCCGGCAAGCTCCTGGGTTTGCTGTACCCTGCCCGCCTCAATGTTAAATAACAGAATGTCCGTCTTCTGCCAGGGAGTAATCTTTACTGCCGGGTTCCCCTCTTCGGGGCTGTAATAAAAGATCCTCTTTTCTGAGAAGGCCGACGCTCCGTTAAGAGCCTGAACACACTGCCTGTAGCCTTCCCTCAAGCTGTCAAAGCCCTGTACGGAGCCGGATATGCCAAGAAGGCAATAACGACCCCAGGTTCCCTCAGAAATTTTTAAAAGGGCCTCCCAGCCTGAATCCCGTCCCTCGGGAACTATCAGTGCAATGCTGCCCCCAGCCTCACCCAGGGGAATCCAGCAATAATCGCGAAGGACAGGCTCCACATCTTCCATTAAGGCGATTTGATATAAGAGCACAAGTCGGACAGACCCTGCCTTCAAAAGCGCTGTAAACCGCGGTGACTGAGGTTCCGGGCTCACTTTTCGCTTACCCATAAGATAAGCAAGAAACTCCTGCCTGTCCTTAAGAAGGGCCAGGCTCTCCTTTTCGTCCTTATAGGTCTGGCTGCTTTCCAGCCGGGCCATGGCCTTTTTGATAACAGCTCTAAGCTCCTGCACATTAAAGGGCTTAAGAAGATAGTCCACCACGCCGGCTGAAATCGCCGAATGCATGTATTCAAAATCCGTATGCCCGCTTATTACAATGATCGAAATTTCAGGGAAAGCCCTGACCATGCTTTCCAAAAGCCGTTTCCCATCCATTAGGGGCATACGCATATCGGTGAACACAAGCTGGGGCCTGTGTTGACCAATAAGCTGAAGCGCTTCATTGCCATCTCCTGCCTCAGCAACAAGCTGCAAGGGATAGCCTGCCTGTGCGATTTTCTTAATAATCCCCCTGCGGATACCCGGCTCATCTTCAACCACAACATAACCTATCATGACCCATCCTCCTGCTGCTTTGCGCTAAACGCTCCTGCATACCCTGATAAGGACTTATCCCATGCTTCTCAGGCTTGCCTTAGAGGCACGGCCACCGTTATTTCGGTACCCCTTCCCGGCATGCTATTAATGCTCAGGCCGTATTCCAGGCCGTAATAAAGCTGTATTCGGGAGTGGACGTTTTTGAGGCCGATGCTGGCCTTGCTTCTGCGTCCCAGCTCTTCAAAATGAGGCTCTTGCGCCAAAAGGGCTTTAAGTGATTCCACCTGCTCAGGCGTCATACCCACACCATCATCCTTTATAACAAAACGAAGGACGTTATCCTTTAAGGCGCCGGTAACGCACAATGCTCCCTTACCGCCCTTTCCCTCCAGACCGTGGCAAATGCCGTTTTCCACCAACGGCTGCAAAATGAGCTTCAGCACCTTGTACTGCTGCAGCACCTCGGGAATGTCACAAACAAAGGTGATTTGATCCTCCCACCGGATTTTCTGAATGGCGATGTAATTGAAAACATGCTGAAGCTCTTCCCTCACGCTCACCAGCTCACTGTCGGTTTTAATGGCGTAGCGGAACATATCCCCCAGAGACTTGGACATAATGGCCACGCCGGGAATTTCCTCAACCTCCGCAATGCTGTTCATGGCCTCCAGCGTATTATAGAGAAAGTGGGAATTAATCTGGGACTCCAGCGCCTTCATCTGGGAATCCAGAAGAATCAGCCGGTTTTCATAGCTCTCCTTAATAAACCTCCGGTTTTGCTCCAGCATGGTGTAATACTCGGTAAAAAGAATGCCCACTTCGTTCTTTACCTGCATATAGCGTATATCCTGGGGAGTCTTGTCCAGGTTATGGCTGCGCATATGCTCGGCCAGGACGGTCACAGGCTTTATAAAGGATCGGGTCAGAAGCCAGAGTAAAAGAGGAACGGAAAAAAGGCAGCTTCCAGCAACGAAGAGAAGCACTCTCCGGGTGGCTCCGAACTGCCCGTTAAGCTGTTTCATGGAAACGGTGGTCATAAGCTTCCAGCCCCAATCCTCAAAGGTGGTAAACAGGCTCCGGTATTCGCCGTCTTCACTTTCAAAGCTCCCGTCGTCCTGGGCCATAATTTGCTCCCGGTTGGACTCAAGATAAGCCTCCATGGTCCGGGCAGCAATGAGCTGGGGCTGATAGCCCGAGGAATAAAGAGCCTCTCCCCTGTCGTTAAACAGCATGACCCCGATGGTATCCGGCAGGGTATGCTTGTCAAGCCTGCTGAAAATACTGAGATCGCAGTCCAGAAGAAGGACACCCAGATAATCACCGTTGCTTGTATCGTATAAGGCTCTGGAGAAAAGGATGGATTGCTTGGCATTGAGAATAAACGGCTTTACGGAGGTATCGCTTATGTACAGCTTACCCTTCTGTGCCACTGTTTTTAAGTACCACTCGTCCGCCTCCGGCTTGTAATTCAAGGCCAGATCGGTTCCCCGTACGGTATAGGAAAAGGTTTGGGCATTGGCAGTAAAAAGATAAATACCGTTGATGTACTCATAATCATAAAAAAGATTGCCCGCCAGAAACTGCATGCTCCGCCACATGGTGAGATACTGGTATTCCGTCAGGGGCTGGTTTCCCATTTTCTTTACCTGACGGGCCAGGTTCAGCGGATTCACAGAGCTGTGGGCTGTGGTTTCAATATAAAACTGCTGATAAATAAAGGATTCCGTCATCCGATCCACATCGTGCAATAGGACTTCCATTTCTTCCTTATTGTTTTGAAGTGTCCCGGATACCGTTTGTTCAATCTGATCGGCGATGAGATTTGTGTAGCGCGTATAGGATGCGTAGGTTAGCAGAATAATGGGTACGGCCGTTAAAATCAAACAAACAAGGATGACCTGATTACGGATGGATCTGGGCATCGCACTCCCCCCATTTGCTAAAAAAAAGTATACTGTAATCACGGAAAAAAGTAAACTGCCGGTTGCGCTATACTGAGGTTGTTGGAAAAAAACCCACCAAAAAGGAGGAGAACCATGAAAAGACCTTTATGTATTGCTTTGACAGCCATGATGCTGGCCGCTGCGCTCACCGGCTGCGGATCCAATCAAACCCCTGCGGGCACCAGCCCCACTGCCGGCACGGCCACGCCCTCGGCTTCCTCAACACCTTCCCAGTCATCCACCCCCGAAGCCAAGCCGGTAACACTTACCATGCTGGTTTCGGGCAATATTTCACCCGACGGCAAGGATATAGAAGTGGACATCGTGCCCAAGTACATCAAGGAGGCCTTCCCCCACATAACCGTTGAAGTAACAAAGCTTCCCGACGACCAGTATTATACCACCGTGAAGACCAAGCTTGCCGCAGGGCAGGGTCCCGACATTTTCACCCTTTTCCCAAAAACAGGCGTAGCGGGAGCCATTGATATGGCTAAAGCCGGGTATGCCAAGGATTTGTCGGATATGAATTTCTGGGACAATATCGGTGAAGGCGCCAAAAACGATATGTCCTATGAAGGCAAGCCCAGGGCTGTTGCCAAGGGTCTTGATTTTTTGGGCATCTACTACAATAAGAGCCTGTTCGACCAGGTGGGTATAAAGGAAGCTCCCAAGGACTGGCAGTCCTTCCTTGATGCCTGCAAGGCGCTGAAGGATGCGGGCATTACTCCCATTGCCACTGCGGATAAGGATTCCTGGTACATTCAGTTCGGCATGTATCAAATTGCCGCCAACACGGTTTATCCTGACGAAATGAACTTTGACGAGCAGGTTCAGGCAGGAACCAAGTCCCTTTCCGATACCAAATGGGTCGCCACCCTGGACAAAATGAAAACCCTTTATGATAATGGTTATATTGTTGAAAACTCCTTGGGTATGGGAAGTGCCCAGTGTGCCCAAATGTTTATTGACGGCCAGGCTGCCATGACCTTTGACGGAACCTGGAGCTACGATGCGCTTATGGCCCAGGGGGCAGCCACCTTTGAAAGAGGCTTCTTCCCTCTGCCCGCCAATGATTCCGGCGCTATTTACATCTCCGCTTCCACCGCGGCAGGCTACGGCGTAAATGCGGCAACAACCCATTATGATGCGGTGAAAACCGTTTTTGAGTACTGGTTCGACGGGTCCTCCGATCTCTTCAATGCCTGGGTTGACGCCAACACCTCCATCAGCGTGTACAAGGGCGTTCCCCTGACCAACAGTCTTTATAACGCTATCTATACTCTTTATCAGGATTCGGGAAAATCCGTATACTTCTGTAACCAAATGTGGCCCGGAGGCGTAGCCGACGAGATGACCGCCAAATTTCAGGAGGTTATCGGCGGCCAGGCTTCCACCCAGGATGTGGCTGATGCCATGTCAGCCAAATTTGCTGAGCTCTGGGGAAAATAGCGCCCATAGGGCAAGGGCTGCACGTCCAAAACGGCTCCAAAGGCGGAGATGTTGCGTCTTCGCCTTTTCTGTATCCTTCTGGTCTGAACCGTCAGGGAAGGATGGCCTTTTCATTGAATTGAACTGAAAGGAAACATACCATGAAATCATTGATCATGCCCCGTAAAATGTACTGGTTCGCTCTCCCGGCACTGCTGTTTTACCTGCTCTTTTGGATAACGCCCCTGTTTCGTCTTTTGGGATACAGCTTTACGGATTTTAACGGCTACGCCCAGCAGTACAACCTGGTGGGCCTGACCAATTACCAAACCCTTCTGAAGGAAGGCACCATGGCCAATTCCATTGTCAACACCCTCATTTACACCGTTCTTGTTGTTGCCGCCGGAAATCTTCTTTCTCTAGCCGCAGCCCTGGCTCTGAACATGAAAATTCGGGGCAAGGGCCTCTACCGGAGTCTGTTTTATATACCTGCGCTTTTTTCCACCATTGTTGTGGGCTTTATCTGGTCCTATGTCTACATGCCCAAAGCAGGCATGATTCCGGCCCTTATAAATAACCTGGGCATTAAATCAAACCTGGATCTTCTGGGAAATTATAAATCCGCCTTATACGCCATTGCAGCAATTGATATATGGAAAAATCTAGGAACAGGTATTGTTATTTTTTTAGCAGGCCTTCAGGGAGTGCCCACGGATCTTCTTGAGGCAGGAGACATTGACGGCTGCAGCAAATGGCAGCTGACGCGCCACATTCGTCTTCCTCTCCTGGCCCCGGCCATTACGATCAATGTGACCCTGGGAGTTATCAACGGACTTAAAGCCTTCGATTACCCCTTTATTATGACTACGGGGGGACCGGGAAAAGCCACATATACCATCATTTATCACATTTACAGGCTGGCCTTTAATGAGCAGCTTTTCGGAAAGGCTGCCGCGCTGGGTATTGTGTCCTTTGCAATCATTATTCTTATTACCAGCATCATGGTCCTCTTTATGCGTAAACGGGAGGTGAGCGTATGATACGTACTGTAAAAATACGACAGGTAAAGGCTCTCCTAATGCACTTATGTATGCTTCTGGCCGCGGGTGTTATGCTGTCGCCCCTGGTTATCCTTCTGTCCAGCTCCCTAAGAACCCCAAAGAACATGGTTTCTCCATTAAACCTTTTTGTGGAGCTGTCTCTGGAAAGCTATAAAACAGCTTTTTCCAGAATGAACTATCTTCAGTCCTTTTTTAACAGCGTAATCATCACCGTTCTGTCTGTTTTGGCCGTGGTAGTGCTTGCAGGCATGGCCTCCTACCCTATGGCCCGTATTAAAAGCCGGACTGCTCAGTTTTTATACCTGTTTTTCCTGGCCGGTCTGGTTATTCCCTCCCAAATGGTCATTGTCCCCATCGTACAGATGCTTCGCGACATTCATATTCCCAGCGGACAATTGACACCGGTGCTTTTATTTATCACCTGCAGCCTGCCCTTCTCCACCTTCCTGTATACCGGATTTATAAGGAGCAGCGTGCCCGAAGAGCTGGAGGAGGCCACTTATCTGGATGGGGCCGGCCTCCTTATTCGGTATTGGAAAATTGTATTCCCCCTAATTAAGCCGGCCACCGTCTCGGTTGTGATTACCCAGGGAGTTTGGATCTGGAACGATTTTTTCCTTAATATGATTTTTGTATCCAAAAGCAGCGAGCAGCCCCTGCCTTTAGCCATGCTGGGTTTTATGGGGGATAAGCAAAATCCTACCCAGTGGAACATTCTGTTTGCCGCCTGCGTTCTTTGCGCACTGCCTCTCATCGGGGCCTTCACCCTTCTTCAAAGGCAGTTTATCGGCGGCCTCACCGTAGGTGCGGTAAAAGGATAAGCAACAGGGAACACTGCAGGGTCAAGATCTGGAAGGCTTTGCTTTTACCCGGTATCGAAAGTCCGGGAAATACGAACCCTTTTAGTCCATATTGACAAGCTCCAGAATTTGATTGGCAGGTACAGGCTTGCTGAAAAGGAAACCCTGTATCCGTTCACAATGCTTTTTCAAAAGATAGTCGAACTGGGCACGGGTTTCTACCCCTTCCGCCACAATGCTTAAGCCCAAGTTTCTTCCAATTTCAATAATAGAGCCGATAAGAAGTCCTTTTTCCTTCATCCGTCCGATGTGATCGATGAAGGATTTATCTATCTTTAAGGTGTGGATGGGCAGACGGGTTAAATAATTCAGGGAGGAATAACCCGTACCGAAATCATCCAGTGCGATGCGTATGCCCTTGGTGTTTAACGCAATGAGATTATGCATCACCGCATTAACCGATTCCATAAGGGTGGATTCGGTTATCTCGAATTCCAGGCAGTCCGGGGGGATATCGTAATCATCGAGAATGCGTATCACGCTTTCAGAGAAATGCCTTTGCATGAGCTGGATAACCGACAGGTTAACGGACATGAGCATATCCGTGTGACCTCTTTGACGCAGCTCCTTTAAAAACAGCAGGGCCTTTCGAAGCACCCAGTCCCCCAAAGGAATGATGAGCTTGGACTCTTCGGCGACAGAGATGAATTCTCCGGGCGAAATAAAGGTGCCGTCAGCGGTACGCCAGCGAATTAGGGCCTCCAGGCCTACAATTTTTTGATCCTTTGAACGGTATTGAGGCTGATAAAAAAGGACAAATTCCTCATTCTCCAGAGCCAGCCGAATATTATTCTGCATGTTCAGGCGCTCAACAAGGGCATTTTTCATTCGCTTGTTATAGAAAATGTATTTGCTCATGCGCTCGCCCGCTTTGTACAGTGCGGTATCCGCATTCTTCACCAGTTCGTCAAGGGTTTGGGCATCTTTTGGGTAAAGGGCGATACCCACATTTACCTGCAGTGAAATGTTGTGATCGTCAATGCGCGTCTGGGCCTCCAGGTGGCGGATAATATCCTCAACAATCTCGATTAAGGCCTCGTCCGTCTCGTAATCCCACACCAGAAGGGCAAATTCATCCCCTGAAAGCCTGGCGGCATACATATTGGCCGTGCAAAGATTCCGAAGCCTTCCGGATACGGTAATTAAAAGCTTGTCCCCAATGGCATGGCCGTAGGAATCGTTTATCAGCTTAAAATTGTCCATATCAACAAAAACAAGACTGATATTGTCCGTACGCAAACTGACCTCCTGGAATTTTTCCTTGAGACGGCTGCGGTTGGCTAAGCCGGTGAGGCTGTCGTAATAGGCCAGCTTTGAAATCTTCCCCTCAATTTCCTTTTTAAAGGTGATATCCGTATGGGCACCGGCCATACGGACCATTTCTCCCTTTTTATTCCAAAGGCCTTTTCCCACGGCATAGACCCAGCGAATACTATCCTGACCGGTCTTTATTCTATACTCGCATTCGTAAAAGGGGGTTTTATTGTCCACATGCTCCTTCCAGGCGCAGCGGGCTTTTTCCGAATCCTCGGGAAGGATGTAAAGCTGCCAATCCCTAAGCTTTTCCATCTTAGTGTTATCCAGCTCAAAAATTTCGTACCATTTATCTGAAAAAAACCGGGTATCGGCCATAATATCCCAATCCCATATTCCGATGTTGGAGGCGTCAACCACCAGGTTATGCCGCTCATCCTTGGCCTGGAGCAGCACCTTTTGATGGATAAGCTCGTCAAGCTGGGATTTGAGCTCTTCCTCCGATGCCGCCAGCTCCTCATAAACCGCCGACAGCTCCTCATGCTTTTCCATGAGAATACGCTGAGCCATAGCCCTTTGGGTTATATCCACGCCAATGACTTCATAAATATCGGGTTCATTTTTCATGACCTTGGGGCAAAAGCTCATAAACAGCGTCATTTTTTGCCCGCCCTTAATACGAAGGGTCATCTCGAATTTATCCCCCATAGGGTTAGGGGTGACACCGTGTATAAGATCTTTGATTTTGTCGCCGTCATCTTTTTCCATCAGGTCAAACAGGCTTGTTTTATCAACAAGATCTTCCGGCAAATAACCGGTGAAGTACTGGGCATATTCGTTGAGCCCTTTAACAAGACCTTCTTTATCAATGCTGATTATGATGATATTGGCCGTATCAATGGCTTTATTTAATATTCTTTGATTTCGATTGAGACTGCGATTTAAAAGCATCAAGGTGGACGTGAGACTTATGATGGCAAACACAAGCGCACCTGATACGCATGCTGCAAAAAGAGGAAGCTGCCGTATACTCAGTGGTATCTCTGATCCTGTGGCAGGAGTTAAGCCTTGAAAAGACTCGTTCAGCCAGAACCTGAGGAGGCTCCATACCGAAAGATAGGTTAAAAATCCCAGCGCTACAGAAATCAAAAGAGCCAGCACGTACTTTCTCAATGAAGAGAACCGCTTTATGTATACCTTCATAGATGCCCCCTGCAGCAGTCTTAAAGTTTAACCAG
>JAFADM010000129.1 GCA_023424865.1 Bacillota bacterium
GGTTTTTTCATGGATAAGCCGGTCAAGCTCTTCGGTGGTTATACCATCCGCTATAAAATCGCCTATATAGTCAAGGAGGGCGATATTCAGCTTGCTGCTTTCACGGATACCCTCAATCTGTCTTTGGGTTTTAATCAATTTGCGTTTAGGTACTTTATACCCTTTTGCCTGGTAGCTGGACACCATGTCATCAAGAGAAGCATGGCAGTTCTTGTACTTACGGCCGCTGCCGCACCAGCAGGATTCGTTTCTTCCGGGGTTGACGGACATTATTTACTCCTTAAGGTCTCAAACTCAGAGGAAGCCATGCCCTATAGAAGACGCTGAGAGGGAGAAGCACCTGAAGCCTTCCGATATTGACTTGGAGAGCATTTAAACGTTGCTGCAAATGCCCTTGTCAGCGATTCTGAGGATGAATATCCGTAGCGAAAAGCAATATCGGTGATTTTATCCTCGGTATTGCATAAATCGTATACAGCTGCTTTTAACCTGCATTGGGCGAGAAATTGCTTATAGGTCATGCCTGTGTGCTCACGAAACTTGGCAGAGCAATAAAACGGTGAATACCCTACATGGGATGACATATCCTTCAAAGTGGGGTTTTCAGTTATGTTTTTCTCAACCCATTTAACCATAATCTCAATTGTTTGTACGGACATTAGCTTCACTCCTACCCTCAGTATATCAGTCCGTTGGGATAATTACCTGACATAAGTTGCACATCTGATAACCCCAATTACCGGCTTCAATATACAGAATTCTGTTTGTGGTGTTTGCCCGGACTGAAAGCTATTCTATTTATTTTAGCACGTTTCATGCCTTGGATATGTAAACTGTTATTAATTCTATTAAAATATTTTGTACTACATAATTTACTTGAACTGAATACGGCTTTAGCTAAGAGGGCTGTGTTTCATGTTTTTTGTCTTAATCAGACCCGGATGAAAAGCTGACCGGTGTGTGGGAGCTTAAAATCCATCCAATTTCTACCATTATCCCTTCCGAGGCTAAGTCTTCGGCAGATATATAAGGCTTATCGGCTATAAAGGTTAGTGTTCCTGTTTCTGTGTATTGGCGTAGTTTGTCGGAAAGCTCGTCCCTGCCTTGAAGATCAAGTATATTGGCAAGCTCTGCAATATTGAAATAAAGAAGGGGAGTGTCCTTACTAATTAAATACATAAAAGATGCAGAGGGATAAAAGGCCTCCTTATCAAAGGTAAACCTGTGAAGATGATGCAGAATGTAGAATTGGCCGCCCAGTGGGTTGTCAACCGGTTCCATAAGTACATTGGAAAATCCCTTTGCCACAGCAGTCTCTATCGTCAGGAGCCTCTCATTGAGAGCTTGCTTCAAAGGGATACGTTCACCGTTTTCAAAAGTTACGGTAATAAGATCCCCTCGCATTGGATTTATAAAATAACGGTAGTTATCGTCTTCATACAGAAGCTCCTGTAAATTTGAGCCACCATGATAGTCATTAATTGTGATATCCCGGATGGAATGCAGCGGATTCAAGTAGGCAGCTAAAGCGTCAACACCCTCTCGAATATCAACAGTCTGGGCTTCGTTATAAGGATCACCGCCGCCTTTACTTAAACGAATATAATTAGGCTTTAAATCCGGTGAATCCGCATGGAGAATAATTGTGCAGCCGCCCTCGATAGCGTAACGCATAATCAAAAAACCGGAGCCTGCCGCTTTCCCTTTAAAAGGCTCGAAATCACTGAACATAAGACTGTCTCCCTTGCGGGCAAGGGCATAAACATCCTTAAGGGTCATCTGCACCTTTTTATCATTACTGTTTTTTGCTAAAGCCAACGCACGTTTAAGATCAGATAATTCAGCTGAATCGGTCCTTTTAAGCCGATAAAGACTCCACAACTTGCCCTGGGAGAATTTTGCCAGCCAAACTTCGTTATCCATGCTGTAAAGAGAATAGGTGGGATCTTCACCATAGACTTGCCTTAAACTGCGTTCCTTATATCTTGCTAAATCCGGCGTACTACCGTATAAGAAGCTTAATTTTTTTGAGAACTCATCGGAATCTACAGGCGTCTTTGCAAACGGTTCCTGTGCCACCCATTGCGCTATATCACCGTTTTCTATGTTTGCTATAATTAGAGTTTTTCCATCAAAGCCATAAATGAAAGGATTAGATCCCTTTGAAGGCAAATAGGAACTTAATGGATTTATATACAGGCACTCATCAAAAGTGTAGCAGCCTTGAATATCATCCTTAGACACGGCTTTAGCGAGGGTGAATGCAAGCACGAGTCCCATTATTACAATAATAACACCTGCTATTATTGCTGCTGCCGCTCTATTTCTTATTTGCCGAAAGAACAACCACTCTTTTTTCATACCCATCTCCAGACTATTGTAATAGTTTATAATATTAGACTATCACAATAGTCTGGCGTTGTCAAAGTAAAATGGAATTATGGGCGATAGAGGACAGCCATAGGCAGCAGTGAAGATGAAATATATTATCTATTGTATACAGGCCTTCATTTAACACAAACGCTGGGTGTACTTTCGAAAAAGAAGCCTTTGCATCTTCATTTCAACCCATAAATAACTGCAATTGGGGTGAAATGGAGTCCAAACTTAAGGGATTAATAGGATTGTACCTTGTTTTTAATTGAACTCTAATATATCCTAAAGATGCGCTTAATTTATAGTCCGTATAATTTGAACATAAGCTAATGGTTCTCAGAAATAATACGGAGGTACAAATTAAGATGGTAACAATTGAAATGATTGATGAGTTCAGAAGAAGAACGGGCGCCAGCTATGATGAAGCTAAAACCCTCCTTGCCAGACATAATGGAGATATATTGGAAGCTATCATTGAGTATGAGCGTGTAAGCAGCAAAGGCAGCTACTCCTACCAGGGAAGCGGAAATGCCGGATGGCAGGGACGTTCGGAGCAGAGAGGAGCTTACAGCTACGGGCAGCACCAGGAGCAGTGGAAGCAAAGAAGTGGCGGAGGCTTCGGTAAAAGCCTGATGAGAGGGCTTCAAAAGCTTATTGATATGAAGCTTGTTGTGGCTGACAAATCGGACAGAACCTTTAAAATCCCGTTTATTATCCTTCTGCTTTTAATCCCAGTGTGGCACATCCTTATTCCTCTGGCTATCGTGCTGCTGTTCTTCGGAGCTCGCTACATGGTTCAGGAAATCGCTGACCCCAATTACAATGTAGAGTCAGTGGTAAACAAAATTAAGGAAAATGTGCATAGCAAAAATGTATAACCGGTTTGACGGTATGGCGCAAAAGGGCCGCCGGAATGCCGATTTTAGGAGGTATTCGTGTGATAACTATAGAACAGATAGATGAATTCAGAAAAAGAACCCATAGCAGCTACGAGGACGCCAAATACTATCTGGAAAAGAACAACGGCGATATCCTGGAGGCCATTATTGACTTTGAAAGAACCAAGACAGCCAAAAGCAAGAATTACAGCTACGAATCCAGAAAGCGTCCCCCGCAGCACGAGGATTATGGCAAAAAGTTTGGCGATTTTCTTCAAAAGGGGTTTGACACTAAAATCGTCGTGGAAGATAAAAATTCCGTGCTGTTTACCTTCCCAGTCATATTGCTTCTGCTTCTCATACCCATGTGGGTAATTGTTGTTATCTTTTTTGCGTTCCTACTCATTCTGGGCTATAAAATCACCTTAAAGGATGTGAAGAGCCAGAATGTTAACATAAATTCCTTCTTTCAAAACGTCAGTGAGAAAGTAAAGGAGCAGGGCGTGGTAGTGGTCGGAACTAAAAAAGGTTCTGCCGAACAGACAAACGCTCACCCTGTAGCGGTAAATAAAACAACCGAGGTGGCTCCAACAGCCCCCGGCTCCCAGATTAACGGCAATGGTGCCGATCAGAATAAAAAAGACGACGAGGACGGGTACAAAGAATTTACCATTGAATAAAAACGCTTAATTCATTTTCAATCCATTTTCAGGAAATGCACGGACTGCTCGTTGAAAACCAGCGGGCTTCGTGCATTTCCCGTTCTGGTAAAACCAAAGAAAGGACTTCTTTTCATGGCAGAGAAAATTCTTGTTGTCGAGGATGAAAGCAAAATTGCCCGGTTCCTTGAACTGGAGCTGAAGCATGAGGGTTATGAGGTTGAGATTGCCTCCGACGGACGAAGCGGGCTCGAACGGGCTCAAAGCGGAGATATTGATTTGATGGTGCTTGATTTGATGCTACCTCTTATGAGCGGAATCGAGGTATGCCGCCGTGTCAGAAAATTCTCAGATTTACCGATTATCATGCTGACAGCCAAGGATGATATTTCAGATAAGGTAACCGGTCTTGACAGCGGCGCTGATGACTACGTTACCAAGCCCTTTGCCATTGAAGAGCTTTTAGCCCGTATCCGTGTGGCATTGAAGCGCAAAGCCCTGGTGCGAAAGGAAGCGGCAGAGGAGCAAATCGTTTGCGGAAAGCTTGTTCTTTCAAAAATGCAGCATAAGGTAACCTTTGACGGAGAGGAAATTTTTCTGTCCAAAAAGGAGTATGATCTCCTTCTCTATCTCATGGAGAACCGGGGTATTGTTCTGGATCGTGAAAAGTTGATTGAAAATGTATGGGGCTATGATTTTATAGGTGACACCAATGTGACCGATGTCTATATAAGGTATTTAAGAAGTAAAATCGACCAGCGCTACGGTATTAATTTTATAAAAACCATCCGCGGAGTGGGGTATATCTTTGAAAGCCAGGGAGTATGAAAAGCCCCCATCAAGGGAGGCTCACCAGGAGAATAAAAAACAGAAGACCGGTCAAAAGGCCGCCCAAAAGAATAACGGCAGAGAGGCCCAATCGAAGCACGCTCCTCGTGAGGATTCCCGGAATTCCAACCGTCAAAACAGCCAAATGAAATCACGGCAAAAGCATCAGGGGGTGGCCAGAGACGGAGTGCTTAAACGGCATTCGTCACTGGTTTCCCGTATTTCAGCCTCCTATACCAACATGTTTGCCTCCTGGTTGTCTTTGTCATTGACCCTGATGTTTTTCATGACCATCGCCGGCAAGGCTTTTTTTATTTACTGGAACGATAAGTCCTTCATAGATGAGATCCTTATTAAGGAAAGCCGGGAAGAATGGGTTCAGACTGTAAACAGCTCCGTTGAAATGGATGCCATGCTTTTAGACCAAAACAGCATTATTTTGGCGGATTCCTTTAATCAACTTTCCGAGGTTGGTGAAATATGGCCCTTTGATTACTACACCATAGATCGAAGTGTTTATTTAACCTATTCAGACACTTATTTTTTGCAGGACGGCCCCCTCAGGCTGGTGCTCTTTACCGACATCACCCAGATGATCATTGAGATAATGGCTGCAGGTGCCGTGGGGATTGTTCTTTTTATTGTCTCCATGCTTGTTATTTATGTCAGAGGAAACTATTTAACCCGCAAGGCCTTCCGGGTTTTTGACGAGCTTTTGGTAAAGGCCAATAATATCTCCTCCCAGAATTTAAATTTGCGTTTAAATGTAAGCGATACCACGGATGAGCTTATTGAATTTTCTCTTACCTTCAATCGAATGATGGACCGGCTTGAGAAATCCTACGAAAAGCAGCAGCAGTTTGTATCGGATGCTTCTCATGAGCTGCGTACACCTATTTCGGTTATTCAGGGTTATGCCCGGATGCTGGAGCGCTGGGGTAAGGATGATCCTGAGATTCTCCAGGAATCTATTTCAGCAATTAATAAAGAATCCAAGGCAATGCAGGACTTGGTTGAAAAGCTTCTGTTTATTGCCAGAAATGATAAAGATACCCTAGTGCTTGTAAAGGTGGATTTTAATTTAAGCGAGCTGGTTTCTGAAACCGTAAGGGAAACCCGCATGCTTGAGACGGGACACACGATTTCAGACAATGTGACTTCCGATATTTGGGTGTACGGTGACAGGGATCGAATAAAGCAGTCAATCCGGATCTTTATAGACAATGCACTCAAATATACTGAAAAAACCGGAACCATTGCCTTAAGCCTTGCCATGGAAAACGGACAGGCCGTGGTTACCGTGCGTGATACGGGAATCGGTATTCCTGAAAAGGATTTGGCGAATATTTTTGATCGCTTTTACAGGGTGGATTCTGCCAGAGAAAGAAACACAGGAGGCCATGGCCTCGGACTGTCCATTGCCCGTATCATCGTACTGCGCCATGAAGGCCGTATTAAGGTGGGAAGCAAGGTAGGAAGCGGAACACGCTTCAGTATCTGTTTACCCGCAAAACAACGCCCCGGGACTGGAAGCTCTTTATAAGCTTCTATTTCCCCGGGGTTTTCCTTGTGGAATTGAAAACCTGCTTTAATAATGGTAAGATGTTCATACATGATTTTTAAGCATTTCACGATAAGTAGATGTACAAGCATGCGTGTCTAGAGAGAAAGCGTACATCACCGGAAAGGAATTAGGATAATGGCAGGCAATTTTTTAAAGTCCATCGGAAAATTTATTCTCCCTGTGGCTCTGGTTTTGGCGGCTCAACAGATATTTGGCTTATGGGGAGGAATTATCGCCATAGTAGTGTATTTTGTAGCAGCCGCTTTGATGAACAGAACTGTATTCTATCAAAACCGATCTAATCGGAAGTATCAGGAAGGTGACTACCAGGGGGCACTAAAGGATTTGGAGGATGCCATACGCTTAAATCCAAAGAACTGGCGGAATGTAGGAAACTACGGAACACTTCTTTTAAAGCTGGGAAGAGTGGATGAGGCAGCGGTTCAGAATGCCAAGGCCTACGAGCTTTGCGATAAGGAAGATGAGAAGAAGGGGCTGGGCATCACCAAATCCCTCATTTTATGGCGTCAGGACAAGCTGGATGAAGCCATTGCCGAAATGGAGAAGCTTCTGGAAACCTACAAAAACTCCAATGTGTACGCTTCCCTCGGTTTTTTATATACCGAAAAGGGTGATCTGGAAAAAGCCCTTGCCTTTAATCTGGAAGCCAGAGAATTTAACGATACCAACACCATTATTCTGGATAACCTTGGTTACACCTATTTCCTTATGGGTAATATTGATGAAGCCGAAGAAATTTATAAGAAGCTCATGTCCTTAAAGCCAACCTTTCCTGAGGCATTTTACAATTATGCCATGATACATGAAATAAGAGGCGATTTGGATCAGGCTGTCTATCTTTTAAGGCATGCCTTGAAGCTTAAGTTCTGGCATACCAGCACCATCACCAAGGAAAAGGTGGAGGCTGGCGTAGAGCGTATTGACAGCATTCTTCAAAAAGCGGCGGAAGAGGAAAAGAAGGAACGGCTGGCCCGCATAAAAGAGGAGGAGCAGGAACAACTTAATGGCAACGTGGAATAAAGACGTCTATGAGGCTTTCGGTATAGAAGAAAAAGTGGTTTCATGTGCTCAAATGGCGGAAGAAACAGTGAAGGCCTCTTTTCAGCAAATCGATCTGATAAAAGAAAGAAATCAGTTAAAAGTAATAAAGGCCATGCAGGAAGAAAAGCTAAGTGACACCCATTTTGCGGGTACAACCGGCTATGGCTACAACGACAGGGGCAGAGAGATTCTGGATGCTGTCTATGCCAGGGCCTTCGGATGCGAGGATGCTCTCGTTCGGCACAGTATCACCTGCGGTTCTCACGCTTTGGCCTTATGCCTTTACGGCATACTTCGGCCGGGGGACGAGCTTTTGGCGGTTACAGGAAAGCCCTATGACACACTGGATGAAGTTATCGGAACACGGGGAATCAAGGACTCCGGTTCACTTAAGGATTATGGCGTAAGCTATGCCCAGGTGGATTTTTCCTCCCAGGGCACAATGGATCTTGAAGCAATAGAAAAGGCAGTCAATGACAAAACCCGCATGGTCTTTATTCAGCGCTCCAGAGGCTATGCCTGGCGTCCTCCTGTGACCACTGCCGATATTGAGAGGGTATCACAGGCTGTAAAGGCCATACGTGAAGACATCGTTATAATGGTGGATAATTGCTACGGAGAGTTCGTAGAGGACAGGGAGCCCGTAGCAGCAGGGGCAGATATTATGGCCGGCTCCCTTATTAAAAATCCCGGCGGGGGCCTTGTCCCTTCAGGCGGTTATGTAGCCGGAAGAAAGGATCTGGTTGAAAAAGTGTCCTACCGTATGACCCTTCCGGGGCTGGGAAGAGAGGTAGGAGCCACCCTTGGCCAGAACCGGCTTTTATTCCAGGGCTTTTTCATGGCACCCCATGTGGTGGCGGAAAGCCTTCGAGGAAGTGTTTTTGCAGCTCAATTTCTTAAGGATATGGGTTTTGTAACTTTTCCCGGGCCTTTTGATCCCCGGTGCGATTTAATACAGGCCATACGCTTTGACAGGGCCGATGCTCTGGTTGCGTTCTGCCAGGGCATACAAAAGGGATCTCCTGTGGATTCCTTTGTCAATCCCCAGCCCTGGGATATGCCCGGCTATGACAGCCCTGTGGTTATGGCGGCCGGTGCATTTGTTCAGGGTTCATCCATCGAACTGAGTGCCGATGGACCCATACGTGAGCCCTACACCGCCTATATGCAGGGCGGACTGGTTTATGAACATGTTAAGCTTGGCGTTATGCGAGCCGTTCAGGAGCTTTATAATGCCAGGGTTATATAATAACCCTTTTCCATAAGGGGGTGTACAAAAGATGAGTGACAGGACAAACGGCGAGGGCACAAGAGAAAGGCGGACACAAAAAACTGGCGGTAAAAAATCCCGGAAGAAAGCGGCGAGTCGATCCCGAAGGCGCAAAAGCACCCGTAAAAGAGTTATAAGCTTTCTGGGCTTTTTAGTGGTGCTTATTTACATACCCGCCCTCTGGAACTGGCTGTTTTCTGTCAACTATGAGCTCGGCATCATTAAGACCGCAACCATGGAGATTAAAGTCCCCATCCGGGGCATGATGGTACGCAGTGAAACACTTCTGCATTCACCCGGGGACGGCATTGTCATTCCTGAGGTTCAATACGGCGAGCGTACCCCAAAAAATCAGCAGGTGGCCTCCTTTATAAATTCTCAAATGCAGGACGTGGTCAACAACTACAAGGAAATGGAGCTGCAGATACTTAAAAGGGTTGTCACGGAATTTGACAGTTCCTCGGGTACGGATCGACAGCTCTGGCAGACTGCCATAGAAAAGCAGATTACCCGCATGGTGGATTCCACTCTGGCCGGAAATATGAGTGATGCTCAGCAAATGCGCTTTGCCATCGACCAGGTACTTGAATCCCGCGCCCGGTACATGCTTGAAAGCAAAAGCACCAGCAGCAGCATGACCAATGACAAAAAAGAGCTTGAACGTTTGAGAAGCAGCATGACCAATTCCATTCAGGTTCTCAATGCTCCCCTGTCAGGCCTGGTATCCTACTCCATGGACTCGCTTGAGGAAACCTGGACTCCGGACAATGTGAAAAATATAACACGGGGGGCTATTGATGCTCAGCTTGAGACGAATGTCCTTGAGAACAAATGGCTCACGCCCTCGGAGATAGCGGTAAAGGAAAACGAGGTTTACGCTAAGATTATAGCTAATGAGGAAGGTTTAATCGCCTTCTATGTCACTGAGGAGCAAGGCAAACAGATTTCCGTACAGCTGCAGAAAGCCCAGCTCAATGAATCAGAGCTGCTTTACGAATTGGAGCTGTCAGGAGTTGATGAAAGGGTTCCCGTTCAAATACAAGAGGTGCAGCAGGCGGAAGACGGCTTTTCCATGGTGTTTGGGAAAATAAACCGTTATCTTGAGCAGACCATGAATTTAAGGGCTGTTGAGGGGAATTTGGTTATGCAGAGCATAACGGGAATGAAGGTTCCCTTAAGAAGCCTGATGGATGAAAATACGGTGGACGGTACTGCGGATATAGCTGTCGTTGTAATGAATCAGGTTAAGATCCAGAGAGTGCAGATTGTTGGGCGTCAGGATGCCAACGCTATTATTGAAAATCTGGAACCGGGCAATGCGGATAAGAGTGTCGTTGTTTTTGATGTTTATTTGGTAAATCCTAAAAATGTGGTTGAGGGGCAGGTGGTTGACAAATGAGTGAGCAGTCGATTGGGGAAATTGAAAGCAATGTCCTGAGAATCAGGGAAAAAATAGCCGCTGCTGCGGCTGCTTCCGGGAGAAAGCCGGAGGAAATTGTGCTGGTCGGCGTTTCAAAGACAGTGGGCGAGGATATGGTGCTTGCTGCCAGTCAGGCGGGAATAACTCAATTTGGTGAAAACAGAGTTCAGGAATTGCTGAAAAAAGCCGATAATATCAACAAAGATGTACAATGGCACCTTATTGGGCGTCTGCAAACCAACAAGGTAAAGTACCTGGACAGTCGAATTGTTCTCATCCATTCCCTGGATCGGATAGAGTTGGCTCAGGCCCTTCAGGAAAGAGGGGCAAAAACCAATCAAATCTGGCCCGTGCTTGTTCAAATCAATGTTTCAGGAGAGGAATCCAAAGCCGGCATAAGCCCGGAGGAATTGCTTCCTTTTTTAAAGACATTGTCGGCAATGGGCAATATAAAGGTCAAAGGACTTATGACGGTAGCCCCTTATTCTGAGGATCCAGAGGCTATACGATGGGTTTTTAGGGATTTGAGGAAACTATTTATTGACACAGACAGGGAAAGGGTTGAAAATATAAATATGGAATATCTCTCCATGGGAATGAGCAATGATTATGAAATTGCCATTGAAGAGGGAGCCAATATGGTTCGTATCGGCAGTGCCATTTTCGGAGAAAGAATTTACAAATAGCCTAAAAGCGTATTACTAAAGCGGGCTTTGCCCGCAACCCAATGGATTGGAAACGCTGATGAAATAACTTGCTTGTTAAAAGACGCCTGTCAGCGATAAGGTACTAACACGAGACATTATTATAATGCTTATGCCGCTTTCGATAAATTCGAAAGGCTTAAGATATCTTACCAATGAAAACTGGAGGAATACACGATGGCAAAATTATTTGAGAAGATGCTCGATTTCGTCGGTTGGGAAACCAATGAGGAAGGCGAAGAAGAGGATTTTTACGAGGAAGAGGTTTCTGAGCCTGCTCCCAGACAGGATCGCAATTCAAGTGCACCAAAGAAGGCAGCTCCCCAGCAGGCACAAACCCAGGGTAAGGTTCTCAGCATGGGAAGCAACCTGGGCTACAAGGTAGTGGTGCTTTCTCCCCAGAATATTCTGGAAGCCAAGGAGCTTTGTGATCATTTAAAATCCAACAGGCCCGTCATTATGAATGTTGAGGGTGTGGATACTCCGCTTGCACAGCGCATTGTGGATTTCTTAAGCGGCGCCGTTTATTGCCTTGACGGAGATATTCAAAAAATATCCAGCGGTATTTTTCTGGCCACACCGGCAAGCATTGAAATTACAGGCGATCTTAAGGATGAAATGCGGAATAAAGGCGTTTTTTCCTGGGTGAAGTAGGCCATGGAAGCGTTGAGGGGCGTTTTATTGGCCCTTAATTCCGTCCTGGCTGTCATGCAAATTGTCATCGTTATACGCGTATTTATAGAGTTCAAAGCGGTGAGAAGAGACGCTCAGCCTATCCGGCTGCTGCTTCAGATTTCTGAACCGCTTTTGGCGCCTGTTAGAAAACTATTAAATGCCGGTAATAAAGACAGGCAAAGGCGCTTTGATTTGTCTCCCCTGGTGGTAATCCTTATACTTTATTTGCTGCGGCAGCTTATAAGGAGAACCCTGGGATACTAATGATTAATTGATTCGGGGGTGTCCGTATGAATTTCATGCCTAATGATCTTCAGAATATATTATTCAAGAAAGCCGTTTTCGGGGGCTATAACACCTACCAGGTAGAGGATGTCATCACAAAGATCGTAGAAGATTTAAGCGAGCTTTTAAAGGATAATTCCAAGCTGAAGGAACGGCACGAGGACCAGCAGGAGAAGCTCAAATATTACCGGAGCATTGAGCAGACGCTGCAAAACAGCTTGGTTGTAGCCCAGCAAACCGCGGAGGAAATTGTGGCCAACGCCAGAAAAACGGCGGAAAACATCACAAGAGAAGCGGAATTGGAAGCACGCAAGGGTATTGAGGATGCCAACGCCGATGTCAGGAATATTACAATTGAATATGAACGGCTGAGGCGTGAGGTGGAAGCTTATAAAATTCGAATTGAAAGCCTTTTAAAAGCCCAGCTTCGTTCGCTGGAAAACTTTGAGGAGTTCGGAAGAGTATCTGACAGAACGGCTGCTGAACGTATTTCGGCTGACCGCACTTCTGCGGATAAAACCGCTTGAAGCCAGGCTCATAATAAAGGATCTTAAAATGAGGTAAATATGCTTCAAATAAGAGATTGTTAGCACTCTAGACGATAGAGTGCTAATTTTATATTGACATTCTCTGACCATCATATTATCATAATTCATGGAAACAAGGTTACGTCTTTCACCAGCCCGCTGCCTGTATTGCAAGGCTGAAGCAGGATGGTTTGAATAAGGCGAGATAAGTTTTTATATGGAGGTTTTTGCTATGAGTTTTGAACAAGGGAATATATCCATTAATACGGAAAACATTTTTCCCATAATTAAGAAATGGCTCTATTCCGAGAAGGATATATTCTTAAGAGAGCTGGTGTCAAACGCTTCCGACGCTATCAGCAAGCTAAGAAAGCTGTCGGACATAGGTGAAGCTGTTCTTGCGGAAGGCTATAAGCCCACTATCAATGTTTTTGTTAACAAGGACAAGGGAACAATCCGTATTGAAGACAACGGAATTGGTATGACAGAGGAAGAGGTTAAAAAGTACATTAACCAGATTGCCTTTTCCGGAGCCATGGACTTCATTGAAAAATACAAGGACAAGACAGACGACCAGCAGATTATAGGCCATTTCGGCCTTGGCTTCTATTCAGCCTTTATGGTATCTGAAAAGGTGACCATTGAAACCCTTTCCTTCCAGGCCGGCGCAAAGGCTGTTAAATGGGAAAGCACCGGTGATACTCAGTACACCATGGATTCATCCGATAAAAACACACTGGGTACTGCCATAACTCTTCAAATGGCTCAGGATTCAAAGGAATTTCTGGATGCCTGGAAGGTGCGGGAAACCCTTCAGAAGTATTTTGCCTTCCTCCAGTATGAAATTTATCTGACGGATGAATGCGAAGAGAAGAAGGAAGAGGAGCCTAAGGAAAAAGAGAGCGAAGAAGCTGTAAAGGATGACGAGCCCAAGAGCCTTAACAACACGTCGCCTCTCTGGCTTAAGAATCCCAGGGATTGCACCGATGAGGAATATAAAAAGTTCTATCATGAGGTCTTCCAGGATTTTAACGATCCTCTTTTCTGGATCCATATCAATATGGACTATCCCTTTAACATGAAGGGTATTATTTACTTCCCCAAGCTCAAGCACGAGTTTGAAACCATGGAAGGAAAAATTAAGCTCTTCTACAATCAGGTATTTGTGGCTGACAACATTAAGGAGGTTATCCCGGAGTTCCTGCTTCTCCTAAAAGGCTGCCTGGACTGCCCCGATTTGCCCCTTAACGTCTCCAGAAGCTTTTTGCAGAATGAGGGCTATGTGGACAAAATTTCCGCCCATATCACTAAAAAGGTGGCGGACAAGCTCCAGCTCCTCTTTAAAAAGGACAGAGAGAATTACAATAAGTACTGGGAAGACATTAATCCCTTTGTTAAGTACGGCTGCATGAGAGAGCATAAATTCTATGAAAAGGTAAAGGATATTCTTATCTATAAGACTATCTCCGGCAAGTTCTCCACCTTGACCGAGTACCTTGATGAAAGCGGCCAGAAGGATGCTGCTGAGAAGAAGGTTTACTATGTCAGCGATGAAAAGCAGCAGGCACAGTATATCCGCATGTTCAAGGACAACGAAATGGATGCGGTTGTTCTCAGCACCATGATAGACACCCATTTTATAAGCTTTATGGAAGCGGAGAATAATGTGGCCAAATTCCTTCGCGTGGATTCCGATATTACCGGAAGCATGAAGGGAGAAGCCTTGAGCGAGGATGAAAGCAAATCGCTTAAGGAAAACCTGGAAAAGATTTTCCGTGAGGCAACCGGCA
>JAFADM010000106.1 GCA_023424865.1 Bacillota bacterium
CGGCACCTGCCCTGGGCATCAATACAGCTATGGGAAGCAACACGATTACTATCAGTGTTCCCGGTGTTTATTGGGTGGAATTTATGATGCTTCTTCAGTCAACCACCGGGCCGTTAGGTCTGAATGCAGGTGTACGCATCAATTCAAATTTCTCAGCTCCGTCATTGTTTATTTCTACAATCATTGACTCGGATTTTAAGCAGATTACCCTAAGTTCATTTGTCCCTCTGGATACCGGTGATATATTGGATCTCGCCATCTCCAGTGTGACAGGAGGATCTGTTTTATTTGGTCCTGGTTTAAATGGAAGCCTGCATGTCATGCGAATCAGCAGTTGACAGCAGTATTGGGAGGTGTACGGTGTAAAGACTGTACACCTCCTTTTTTTACCAGCTTAATTTATTAAATAATAAAAACTATAAGCAAATAGTAATAATTTAATAGAACAAAAAATACAGCGAATGGGCTGGTTAAATATTTTCAGGCTGCACAAACTAAAAGCATCACAAACACAAAGGAGAGAACATATCATGGACGGCAACACCGAGCTACTCAATTATATTTATCAGAATTCGCAAATGGGTCTCCATTCAATTGAACAGCTTTTAAAGAAAACAGAGGATGGAAAGTTTAAAAACCATCTGTCCACCCAGCATGAGGAATATAAAGCAATCAATACTCAAGCCAGAGAACTTCTAAAGGAAAAAGGTCATGAAGAAAAGGACTTGGGAGCCATGGCCAAGCTCACAACTCAGTTCTCCATCAACGTAAACACCTTAACCGACCACAGTCCTTCCCATATGGCGGAAATGATGATGCAGGGAAGCACTATGGGAATTATTGATGCAACAAAAAACCTTAATAAGTATGCCAATGCGGATGAAGCCATTATCTCCCTCGGACGGAAGCTGCTGCGTACGGAGGAATCCAATGTAGAGCACTTAAAGGGCTTTCTTCAATGAAATTTCAGCAATATTAATCCTATTCAATGTTGACAGCAGTATTGGTTTTATCATAAAATGCTTAATGGTGGCTTAAAATAGCACCTAATGAATGATTTTTAATTTTAATGAAAGGTGGTGAGAGGTATGAAACATTGGGCCGGCTTGAAAAGCTTATTATGGATTCAGGATGAGTCTATGCGCGGCATTGCATTCAAAAAAGCCTTCTATAGGGATATTTGCGCCCTTCCGCCCCATATTTGTGCCAAAATTGGTCTTTTATGGGATAAATCTACCCTTTTTAATCGTTTTGAATGCCTCTTGCCTCACATAAAGCCAGCCTTATAAAAAAGGCTTTGCCATGTGCTGCAACCCGGTGTTCAAACGAACCCGGGTTTTTTTGCGCCCGGAAACTACTTAAAGGAGCAAACACATGGTTAAATATATAAAAACAGCCCAAATGGCCTGCCTCGAAAAAACCAACGGCGGGATCATCTATCTTCTGCCCGACATATTCCTGAAAGCGGGAACTCTTGTGGCACTTATTTTCCTTTGGCGCGCCGCTCTATCTTCAGGTGTTAAGGCGGAAATGAGCCTGTCCCAGATGCTGTCCTACGCTTATGCCAGCACTATTTTGTCAAGTCTGCTGGTGGTTAGGACGGCTGCCTCAGGCTGGTTGTCCGAGGGTGTTCTTCTAAAGCTCTACGGACGCCCACTCTCGGTTCTGGGCCAGCTTGCCGCTCAAACCGTTGGAGGTTGGCTTCCCATGCTGCTTATGTTCTCGCTGCCCATGGCCCTGCTATCACCTTTTTTAGGCGTAAGCCTGATACCCGCAACCTGGTGGTTTTACCTCAGTTTGATTTTATGCATTACCTTGGGCTTTGCCATGGACTTTCTTCTGGCCTGCCTGTGCATTAAGCTTAGGGGCATGACCTGGCTTGTAAGCCGAATTCATCTGGCCATTGTCTCTCTCTTTTCCGGAACAGTTATTCCTATAAAGCTTCTCCCTTACGGTCTTGCGGAAATAATGGCTTATCAGCCCTTTGCAAGCCTTGGCGGGGCCCCCCTGTCCCTTCTGGCGGGATCTGCGGATCCTTTTAATGTGATAGGCCTCCAGCTTTTTTGGAATGCCGTTCTATGGCCTCTTACCCTCTATATCTTTAAAAAATCACAGGAAGGAATTGTAAGCTATGGCGGATAAAATAAATTTCAAGCGTGTGCTTCAACTACTTTCAATATCAGCCAAAATGGATCTGGCCTGGCTTTTAAGAGATACCAAATATGCCCTGGCCGGTATTCTTGCCGATGCCATCTCCAATATATCCACAGTTTCCGGTGTCTACCTTATTGCAGTCCGTTTTGGAGGCATTGGCGGCTTAAGTGCGGATGAGGTGCTTTTTATGATGGCTTACTCCACACTCGTCACCGGGATTTTTATCCTCTTCGGCTCAGGCAATAATATTCATATAAGCCGGATTATCGGAAGAGGCCAGCTGGATCATCTTTACATGCAGCCGCTTCCCTTGGGTATTCAGCTTTTAACCAGCGGCTTCTCCCCTTTTACAGGAGGAAGCAATATGGTTGTGGGAAGTATTCTGATGTTTATCTCGATTCAGCGTTTGAATCTTTCCATTACCCTCTGGTGGTTTTTTATGCTTGTGGTTTACCTTATAACCACAATGGTTCTTATCATTGCCAGATCCTATGCGGTATCCAGCACCGCCTTCTACGCTCCTGTAGCCATGGAAGAGATAGCTACCACAGCCATTGAGGGCACCTGGTTTTTAAGCACCTTCCCCCTTTCGGGAATGCCCTTTTTTATTCAGCTTCCCCTTCTTACGCTGCTTCCGGAGGGACTTATGGCCTGGTTCCCCGCATTATGCCTTTTAGGCAAGCCTCCCGTTGGCTTTACCCCCTACTTCCCCTTTGCCGTAACCTTCTTATTCGCTTTAACAGCCAGCTTTTTATTCAGGAAAGGATTGAAATATTATGTTACAAAAGGCTCCAACAGATATGTTCCCTACGGATATCGCCGTTAATCTAAAAGACGTAACCAAGACCTTTACCCAGTGGCAGCGCGACAATACGGGAAAAGGAATTCTAAAAAATCTCATCAAGCCTGAAAAGAGGATCATCAAAGCGCTGGACCAGGTATCCTTTTCTATTGGAAAGGGTGAATTTGTCGCCTATGCCGGCCCCAATGGCGCGGGAAAAAGCACAACCATGAAGCTTTTGTGCGGTATGCTTCTGCCTAACGAAGGAAGGATTACGGTTCTGAACCGCTCTCCCATTAAGGATCGTATTCCTCTTATGCAAAATCTGGGCATACTTTTCGGCAACCGTACCGAGCTTTGGTGGGATCATCCCGTTATTCAAAGCTTTAAGTGGAAAAAGGTTGTATGGAATATTCCGGACGATGTTTACGAACGCAACCTGAGCAGGGTTATTGAGCTTCTTGACTTGGAAGGAATTCTTAAGACCTTCGCAAGGGAATTGAGCCTGGGCCAGCGGATGCGGGCGGATTTGGGCTTGCTTCTGCTTCACAGCCCTCAGCTTCTCCTTCTGGATGAACCTACGCTGGGGCTGGATGTGGTAGCTAAACGGCAAATGATTGAGTTTCTTAAAAGGCTCAACCGTGAGGATGGGGTTACCATTGTGGTTACAAGCCATGATATGGATGACCTGGAGGAAATGGCCCAGCGCATTCTCATGATTTCCAACGGCCACGTTGCCTATGACGGCAGTTTCCAGGGCTTAAGAAATGTAACAGGTAATCTTACCCGTGTGAATCTCACTATGGGAGGAGGTACAATTCCTAAGCTACCCCAGACAACACATTGCCATTTGCTTTCAGCCAGTCACGAGGTTTACGAGTATGAAATTGACCTGGATAAAACACCTATCGAAGCACTTATGGGGCAGTTGTCCCAACTTAAGGGACTTCGGGATATCGAGATTAAAAAAGCGCCTATCGAGCAGGTTATCGCGCAGCTCTATAAGGAATGGAAGAGTTCCGAGTGCGTGTAATACATCTGGATAAGTGCAAACTTTCAATGTTGAAAAGTAGTCAAAACCTCAGCAGGAGCGGCCGTTTGGCCGCTCCTGCTTTTAATTTGCAGCCATTTGCGTAAGCAAATCTGACTACAAGGTAGCGGGGCGATGCCCCTAAGCTTTTGATTAAGTTCTGATGAATGTATCGCGTTTCATTATTTTTGGTCCTTAAGCTCCTGGTAACGCTTGATTTTTCTTGTGGTGGTCTTAATGAATTCTTCTTCACGAAGGCCAAAGTCCCGGATATACTTATAGGTTACCAGTTCCTTATTGATCCGCTTGACTTCCTTGCCGATAATTTCTTCCACATTGGCACCCAGCTGCAATCCGTTTTTCAAATCCTCTTCAATTTTTTCATGATCCGGCACGATGACTGCGCAAACAGCGGTATCCCCATCGTCCGTGCTCTTTCCGTAAACAAGGGATTCTTTAATATACGGGCTGCGGTTTAATAAGGTTTCAATTTCCTCAGGGTAAATGTTTTTACCATTTTTGGTAACAATAACATTTTTCTTTCTTCCTGTGATGTGAACAAAGTTGTCGGAATCAATGAAACCCTGATCTCCCGTATAGAACCAGCCGTCCTTAATGACCTTGGCTGTGGCCTCCGGATCCTGATAGTAGCCCAGCATGACACTGGAGCCCTTGGCCTTTATTTCGCCGATGCCGTCCGCATCCGGGCTGTCAATAGCCACTTCCAGGTTGGGAAGGGGTATGCCTGCGGCGTCATCCTTATAAAGAATATCCCGGTTAAGAGCCACAATAGGGGCGCACTCGGTAAGTCCGTAGCCCTGAACAAGCTTTATGCCTATGTCCCTGAAGCCCTTGGATACCAGAGGATCAATGGCTGCTGCGCCGCTTATGAAAAGGCGCATATGCCCGCCCAGACCTTCATGAATTTCGGCAAAGAGCTTGCCTCTTATATCAACGCCCACTTTTCTTAAGACATTGCTGATGGCAATACCCATCTTAAGCTTGCCCATACTGCCTTTTTTAGCAACCTGGTTCATAAGCTGCTTGTAAATGGACTCAAAAACCAGAGGAACACCGTTCATGACAGTGGTTTTGGATTCCTTGAGGTTTTTCACGATATGACGAAGGCCCTCACAATAGGCAATGGTGCAGCCTCTGTAAATTTGGCATAAGAAGCCGCAGGTGCATTCGTAGGTATGATGTAGAGGCAGAACGGAAAGGAATACATCCTTATCGTCGATATAGAGCATGGAGCACATGTTCATAAGATTTTCACTGACATTTCTGTGAGAGAGCATAACAGCCTTAGATTTGTCAGTGGTGCCCGAAGTAAAAAGCAGAATGTTCATCGCATGATCGTCTATCTTTGCATTTACAAATTCGGTATTGCCTTCCGCAAGGGCTTTTGCGCCGCTTTCCTTCAGAAGGGCAAAGGAGGTAATAGGCCCCTCGCTTTTTTCGGCATCCATATTGATGTAAAAACGTGTGCTGGACTTTCCTATAAGTACCTCTACCTTAGATGCCTGGGCAGAGGAATAAATAATGGCGTCTGCCTCCGAACGAGTTATAAGGCTGCTGATTTCATTTTGAGGCAGCTCTTTGTCAAGGGGCACGACGATGCCTGCTCCGTTGACGGTTGCAAGATAAGCCACTGACCATTCGTAGCGGTTCTCACCGATAATGGCTACTTTCTTGCCTTTGAGGCCAAGCTGGATTAAAGCCGTTCCAAGAGCGTCCACGTCTGCCTTGAATTTCTTGTAGGAGACCGGTACATAATCGGGGCTCTCCTTTGTCTTAACCAAAAAAGCGGCTTTGTCCCCATAGATTTCAGCGCTGGAGTTTAGCATCTCCTTTAAATTGCTGATCTTTCGGACCTCATAAAGATTTTCGTACTTCATGCCATTATTCTTTCCTTTCGCTTTGGATATGCTCATTATACCCTAAAGATGCGTAAATGGGAATCATTACGTATTAATTGACTTTAATAAGAACCCCACCCGCTTAACGCAAGCATAGCTTGCGAGCGGGTACCCGGGATGCTTGGGCGAGCAGCAGGCTTTGCCTGCGACCAGCCCGGGAACCTTGTTGTTTCACAATAAGAACCCCACCCGCTTAACGCAAATATATCCCGCATGAGGTGTTGACAATTAGGTCTATAAGTTATAGACTTAACTCATCCGGTCTATAACTTATAGACCCATCCTGTTTTTGGAGGTCTGCCCATGAAGGAATACAAGCTGGCTCAAAGCGAGGCCAGGTTTGCAGAGCTGATATGGAAATATGAACCCCTGGGCTCAGGTGATCTGGTCAAGCTCTGCGAAAAGGAGCTTGGCTGGAAAAAGTCCACCACCTATACGGTATTAAAGAAGCTATGCGATAGAGGGCTATTTCAAAATGAAAACGCCGTCATTTCTTCCCTGATAAAAAAGGACGCGTTTTTCACAGTGCAGAGCCGTTTGTTTGTGGAGGACGCCTTTGACGGTTCTTTGCCCAGATTTCTTACAGCCTTTATGGGCGGCAAAAAGCTAAGCCCCCGTCAGGCCGAGGAGCTGAAAAAAATGATCGATGAGCACCGGGAGGAATAATCATGGAAGAGCTTTTTCTAATACTTTTAAACAGAAGCCTCACAGCCTGCTATGTCATCCTCATTGTCATTCTTGTACGGCTGCTGCTTAAAAAAGCGCCTAAGATCATTTCCTATGCCCTATGGGGCGTTGTCGCCCTGCGCCTTCTTATTCCCTTCTCCTTTGAGAGTGGGTTCAGCCTCCTTGCTGTAAATGCGGCTCCCATTCCTCAGGATATTGCCTATTACCAAAAGCCTCAAATCACAAGCGGCCTTGACGCTGTTGATAACTATGTAAACAGCTTTCTCCCCTCTGCGCCTCCCCAAGCCGAAGCTAACCCGCTTAAATCCTCCATCCGTGCCGGTGCTGCCGTTTGGCTTTCAGGCTGTGCCGCAATGCTATTCTACAGCGTTTATTCCCTTATAAGGCTCAGAAGGCACCTGAAAAAGGCAAGTAAAAAAGAGCATAATATTTATGAAGCAGAACAGCTAAAAACCCCTTTCGTACTTGGAATTTTTAAGCCTCGCATCTATCTGCCAAAAGGGCTGGAAGCAGATGAAAGGCTTTATATCCTCAGACATGAACAGATTCATATCCGCCGTGGGGATCCTTTAATTAAAGCCTTCTCTTTTTTAGTTTTAACCCTCTACTGGTTTAATCCGCTGGTGTGGCTGTCCTTTCATCTCATGAACACGGATATGGAGCTCTCCTGTGATGAAAAGGTAATTAAGGAAATAGGCGGTGAAATAAAAAAAGCCTATTCCGCTTCCCTTCTTTCCTTTGCTGCAGACCGCCCCATTCTGAATGGAGGCCCTCTTGCCTTTGGAGAAGGGAATGTAAAAGGGCGTATCAAAAATGTGCTCAATTACAGAAAGCCGGGCTTCTGGTTGGTAACAGGAGCTGTCGCCGCAGCCGTCATTGTGGGAGTGGGCCTTTCGGCAAATCCGAAAAATAATGGCCCCGGGGAGGATATCCCTGGTGCACTTAATAATATCCAGGTTGAATTGGCAACAATCGGTACAAATTCATTAAGCGGAAGGGTTATCACCGATAAGGACGGCTTTGGGGCCGGAGAAGCAGTTGTTGTAGTACTTGGCAAATCGGTCACCTATGAGGTGGAGAGCCTCGCGCCTGGCGATTGGATTGACATAAGCTACACTTCTATACGGGAGAAGCTCCCTCCGGAATTTGTCGCTGACGATTTAAAGAAAATATCCGCAGATAATTTGCCAGCATATTTTACCTTTTTTGAAGAAGGAAAGGCCACTGACACAAAAAGCTTTAATAATCCGGCTGTGGCGCTGGAAATGCCCGCTCTCCTTTTAAACGGATTACCTGGCGGTGATCAGCGCCAAAGCACAAGCGATACACCTGAGGCCTCCCGCTACCTAATGATAGACATCGGTGAGCTTCAAAACAAGATCTACTACACCTTTGAAAAGGACGGCAAATACTATGTACAAAATCCTTCCGGAGCAATATGGGAAATAGCTGCTGAAACGTTTAACACTCTTTATGCCTATCCGGATAAAAATGAAATCACCCATTAAGCCTTTAACAAACCGGAATTTTTTTGCGTTTTCCAAAAGCCATAACTTAAGCGGGCTATGCCCGCGGCCCAATGGATAGGAAGGGCCGATGAAATAACTTGTTTCTTTATTGGAGCTTCTCAGCTATAAGGTACTATTACAGCATAAAAAAGCCTGCCGTGGATTTTGTCCGTCGGCAGGCTTTGTCATTTTAAAACTCGTGACTGGGTTCTGACCCGTCTTAAGCTTATTCGGTATAGCTGTTTGCGGTATCAATACCAATCTGATTCAGCGTTCCGTCCCAGGTAATGCCAAAGCCAAATACCTTGGCCACATCTCTGAGCTTGAAGTAATTAAAGCCGTTGATGGTATAGGCTTGAAGTGTAATCACTTCTCCGTTTAAGTAAATGGTGGACTTGGTGAGTGCAGCCTCTGCGGAAGCAGCACCTGTACCTGCGGTCAGTTCGCCGCCGGCAACGGTATAAGCTGTCTCAGAAAGAAGATTAATGGCATTTTTAGAGCCGTCCCAGGTTACTTCAAATTGCTTTTCAGAGCCGTTAACAGCAGCAGCCAGGTCTCTCAGCTTAAAGTAGTTGTAGCCTTCAATGGCATAAGCTTCAAATGCTACTTCCTCACCGTCTACAAGAACCTTGGATGCGGTCTTGGCGGCAGTTGCTTTTTCAGCAGGAGCAGGTGTAACAGAAGGAGCGGGAGTTGCACTTGGTGCAGGGGTAGCAGAAGGTGTGGGTGTTGCACTTGGTGCAGGAGTTGTCGTTCCGGAAGCTACAAATTTAAAGTAAACAGGGAGTTTAGCTAATACACCGTGATCCTTATCATAGGCGGTCGTATTGAAATAAAACACGGAAGTTAGAGCGAGCTCCTCAAAATCCTCAAACATTTCAGGGCTGTAAAGAATACTGCCATTTTCAATATCAGCGATATAATCACCAATTTGATCATAGTCATACTCGGAGTTTCTAACAGTGGACATAATGTACCCTGCGTTGGCATCGGTTGTTTTAAAGGTAAAGAAATCGTACCTGTTCAGGCTTTTTGCCGTGGGCTTTTCAGCAACAACGACATCAACAGTTTCGCCGTCTATTACTTCCGTGGTCATCTCCACAAAATTGGGAACAACAATTTGAAACTTGGAATCGGCTAAATCGATAACCTTTTCAGTTTCAGCCGCTGCAGCCGGTAATACCAAGAGGCTGACCATCAAAGCGGTAGATAGAAAAAACTTGCTGACTGACTTTAAATGCATACCATTTTTCTCCTTCTTTTTGTATAATATCATAGCACATCTTACCATTTGTCACAATATGTCGAATGAGTTTATTGGATGCTGTCGAAACCTAATGCTTTACGCTGGGTTCATGAGGCAAAGTGTTTATTAATGTTCCTTTTATGACATTGAAGATACGGCCCAGCCCCATGCCGAAGCTAATCCCCTTAAATCCTCTTCAGAGCTAAAGAGCGATACGCCTGAGGCCTCCCAATACCTTATGATTGACATCGGCAAGCTTTAAAACAAGATCTACTTCACCTATGAGAAGGGCGGCAAATACTATGTCCAGAATCCTTCCGGAGGAGTGTGGGAAATAGCTTTTGAAACCTTTAACAATATTAATGACTATCTGGCTAAAGAGGAAATTACGCATTAAGCTTTCGACAGGGGTTTTGCGTTTGCCTGACACCATGAGTCCAACAGACTAAAAAAGCCTGCCGTGGATTTTGTCCGCCGGCAGGCTTTGTCATTTTAAAACTCGTGACTGGGTTCTGACCCATCTTGAGCTTATTCGGTATAGCTGTTTGCGGTATCAATACCAATCTGATTCAGCGTTCCGTCCCAGGTAATACCAAAGTCAAATACCTTGGCCACATCTCTGAGCTTGAAGTAATTAAAGCCGTTAATGGTATAGGCTTGAAGTGTAATTACTTCTCCGTTTAAGTAAATGGTGGACTTGGTGAGTGCAGCCTCTGCGGAAGCAGCTCCCGTACCTGCGGCCAGTTCGCCGCCGGCAACGGTATAAGCTGTTTCAGAAAGAAGATTAATGGCATTTTTAGAGCCGTCCCAGGTTACTTCAAATTGCTTTTCAGAACCGTTAACAGCTGCAGCCAGGTCTCTCAGCTTAAAGTAGTTGTAGCCTTCAATGGCATAAGCTTCAA
>JAFADM010000151.1 GCA_023424865.1 Bacillota bacterium
GCAGCAGAATGCAAGAGCAGAGGAAGACAGTATTTGTCATTAAAAGGGAGGCTATCCATTGCAGGTGAAAAGAAAGCTGTTCTCTTCCGCATTGAGTCAACTCCTGATAACTTATTCACTGCTGACCTTGATCGTTTCATTGATTATAGGTGTAATGGGCTTTTATTATTTTTCCCGGAACTACAACAAATCTATTGAACAGCTTGACAGGAAGCTTCTGGAGCATGTACGGGGCAATATTGAAGAGCTTGTACTCAATAAAACCTCAAAGGTTTATCTGGATCTGACAGATGCGGTACTGGGTGAAAGCGTTCTGTATTTTTTTAATTATCCTCTGTACGGCAATTACTTTAATGTTGCCAACGCTCACCAATCCTTGCAAAAGCTTGTTAATACCAATCCGGATCTTATACAGTCCATCTTTGTTTATTACCGTGAAAATAATATGCTCATTTCCTCCACTGCGGGGCTGACCCGACTGGACTCGGGCAAAAACGACACCTACAGTAAAATAGACTGGCTGACGGCCATGCAGGACATGCCTGAAAAAACCCTCTGGTACGGTACCCGGCTTGCGCCCCTTTCCTTTGACCTGCCCAATAGCTGGGTTAATATTTTCAGCCTGGTAAAAACCTATCCCCTTGTTTCTTCTCAGAGCTATAAGGGATTTGTGGCCATTAACCTCTATGAAACTGCCATCAGTGATATCATACAGGAGCTGGCGCCTGCCCAGGGCAACACACTATTTGTCATTGACGGCGAGGGCCGCGTCATATCCCATAAAGACAAGTCAATCCTTAACACGGTCCTCCCTAAGAACAGCTATGTTGAAAAAATACTTTCCTCACCGGAGGAGCAGGGAAGCTTTTTTGATCGCATTGACGGCAACGAGCAGGTGGTTTCCTACACCTCTCTTGCAAACACTGGCTGGAAGCTTGTCAAGGTGGACTCTCTGAAGCTTTTTTACAGTGAATCCCGCGCAATCGGAATTAAGCTGCTCATCGTATGCTGCGGCTCCATTCTGGTGGGGTTCCTCCTTTCGGTGCTTTTCAGCAACCGAATTTATTCCCCTTTAAGAACCATCCTCAATACAATATCACGAAGCTATCTTTCTTCTGCTTCCGGCTACACTTCGGCCGGGGCGGTAAATGAATACGAGTACATTGACAAATCTTTCAAAAATATATCTGTGGAGATAAACGAATTACGGCATACGCTGGATAAGAATTACCCCATAATCAAATACAAGCTTGTCAATGCCCTTTTTCACGACAGTATGGAAAGCAGCAGCGATCTGGAAGAGTATCTCAATATGCTGCAAATGTCTCATCTGCATCCCGTTTTCTGCTGTGCGGTTCTTGAACTGGATGCCGGGCAGCTTCAAAACGCGCTGCCGGAACAGCGCCATTTTATTAAGTATATGATTATTGAGCATTTTGAAAACCAGAAGGAGCAGGATATTATCTTTCTTGCATCCGAGGTATCCAATACCCAGATAGGGGTAGTGGTCAATGCGGCGTCCGGAGACTGCTATGCCAAGGTTTGCGTTATTTTAGAGGGGATACTGGATCGTCTTTTAAAGGAATACTTCCTTTCCGTAAAAGCAGGCATTGGCTCCTTTAGTGAGAGCCTTCCCGATGCCCGGAATTCTTTTCGCCAGGCCGGGAGCTATCTTAAATACGCTTATTTTTTGCCGGAGCGCAGGCTTTTTTACGGTGAGGAGCTTATAAAGAGAGAAGAAAACAGCAGCGAGCTGCCGGATTATCTTCTCATTAACTTTGAAAGCGCCTTGGAGAACAAAAATTATAAGGATACCATGGAGGTGGTTGCCGGGTTTGCAGCTATGGCCAGCCAGGGCCCTTACTCTTCGGAACAATGCCACCAGATGCTCATCCGGTTAATCCACATACTTTCCCGGTACACACGGAATGCGCCGTTTTCGGGACAGCCCAGGGAAAAAGGCAGCCTGTACCACAAGTTTACACAGCTTCTTAATATTCAGGATCTGCAAAAGTGGCTGTCGGATTATATCCGGACGGTCATCAAGCCTCAGGATTCAGACGTAACCATTTCCAACGCGGCTGTCTCACAAGTAGTGGATTATATTGACAATCACCTTGCCAGTGAAATCTCCCTTGAACAGCTTGCGACTCTTGTGTACCTTGAGCCCACCTATTTAAGCCGCCTGTTTAAAAACGAGACGGGAATGACCTATAGCGATTATATTACCTTTAAACGGATGGAGCTGAGCAAAAAGCTGCTTCTTGAAACCAGAATGAAAATAAACGATATTGCGTTAAAGTCGGGCTATTCCAATCCCTCTTATTTTAACATGAAGTTTAAGGCCTATTCGGGAATGACTCCGAAGCAATACCGGATGAGCCGGTCTTTGAAGGAACCTGAAGCTGAATGACCCCCTTAAGGGGGTTTTTCTTTTTTGACTTTATACTGATTTTTTGTGTTTTCACAGGAATAAGAACAAATTAATAACAGGATGTCACCTTTTTAGAATAGCCTGTGCCGGTGTCCGGGGCTATACTTGACTCAGCAGTTTCGTATTCTTTGCAGGATACGCTGAGCAGTATAAAAGCGCTTTTAGGAATAACACACTTAAAGGAGTACCCTATGAAATCTGAAATGGTTTTAGCACACCGAAGGGTAAGGCTGAAAAAGGACGGCAGGCTGTTACGCTATTGGCAGAACCGGTACCTGCTGCTGCTTCTAATTCCCGGTCTCGTTTATTATTTCATTTTCCACTACATGCCCATGTACGGCATCCAGATAGCGTTTAAAAACTATTTTTTCCGGATGGGGATTAGCGGAAGCCCCTGGGTGGGCTTTGAGCACTTCAAGGATATGTTCGCTCTGGAGAGCTTCTGGCAGGTCTTTAGAAACACCTTTCTTATAAGCCTTTACAAGTTTATTTTTGGTTTTCCGGCACCTATTTTGTTTGCCATTCTTTTAAATGAGGTACGGCAGGCCAAATTAAAAAAGGTTGTTCAGACCATCAGCTATCTGCCCCATTTCATATCCTGGGTGGTCCTGGGGGGCCTCATGGTTCAGTTCCTGTCCCCTTCCATCGGGCCTATCAACACCCTTATAAAAACGATGGGGGCGGATCCCGTATATTTTCTGGCGGACCCCAAATGGTTCAGAACCGTATTGGTGGCAACCTCCATGTGGAAAGGCGTGGGCTGGGGTTCCATTATTTATCTGGCAGCCCTTTCCGGTATTGATCCGAGCCTGTATGAAGCCTCGTATATCGATGGCGCCAACCGTTTCCAGCGCATCCTCTATATTACAATCCCGTCTCTGGCACCTGTCATAACCATTATGCTGATTTTTGCCCTGAGGGGAATTGTCCAGGATGATTTTGACCAGATTTTTAACCTGTACAACCCTGCGGTGTACAATGTGGGGGATGTTTTAAGCACCTATACCTACCGAAGAGGGCTGGTGGATATGCAGTACAGCTTTTCAACGGCGGTAGGCCTTTTTAAGAATCTTCTGGCCTTTGTCTTTATCATAGCTGCCAATAGTATCGCTAAGCGAATTAATGAATACGGCATATGGTAAGCTGCAGCTTTTTGAGTTTATGTCCGGGAGGCATGCGTGATGTCAAATTTAAAAAAACTATCCAAAGGCGAATATGCCTTTGAAGGTACTAATATTTTTGTCCTTATCCTGTTTTGTCTGACAACCCTGTACCCCTTTATTTATCTCCTGTCCCTGTCCTTTACCTCGGCGGACGCTTCCATGGTGAATATCCGCCTCATCCCCGAAAAGCTCAGTATCATGAATTACCAGAAGGTGTTTGCTTCGCCCTACATCCTGACGGGCTTTCAATCCACCATTACCCGAACCGTTCTGGCCATTGTTACGGTAATCCCCGCAACGGTTTGTATGGCGTATCCCCTGTCAAAAAAGAATTTTCCCGATAAAAACCTGTGGACCGGGATTATCGTCTTTACCATGTTCTTCGGGGGAGGGCTGATACCCAATTACCTGCTGGTAAAGGATCTGGGGCTTATAAATTCCGTCTGGTCATTGATTTTGCCGGGCCTGATACCGACTTTTTCCATGATTATTGTCCGGAATTTCTTTATGGCCATTCCGGACAGTCTTGAGGAATCAGCCAAAATTGACGGAGCCAACGACATATACATTTTGCTCATGATAGTGATCCCATTGTCTAAACCCATTTTGGCAACCTTATTGCTCTGGGTGACTGTGGATCACTGGAATTCCTGGTTTGACAGCATGCTCTATATTACCGAGACCAAGAAACAGGTGCTCCAGATTGTATTGCGGCGAATTGTTCTTGAAGGAACCCAGCAGCTTCTGGAGATGAACACGGGAGCTCATGACACAGAATCCGTAAGCCCTGAGTCGGTAAAAGCGGCGACAATAATGGTAACTACCTTGCCCATTATCATGACCTATCCCTTCCTGCAGAAATATTTCGTAAAGGGCATCCTTGTGGGATCGCTTAAGGGGTAGAAGGTTCTTAAGCCGGAATTTGAGATACCGTCTCTGTTTCATTTACTAATCGGGGATCGAAAGATTCCGGATCATAAAACAAGGAGGAAAATCTATGAAAATGAAAAAAAACATGGCCAGGCTCCTGTCACTCTTCCTGATTCCTGCGGTGCTTGTGGGCTGCGGCGCACAACCGGCAGGCCCTTCTCCCAGTGGAACGGCTCCGGCCGCACCACAGTCGCCTGCCGGAACAACAGAACCGGTTAAGGATCCCTATGAGCCTATAGAAGGGAAAAAATACCATATTCTGTGGACTGCCAACCAGACTGCGCCGATTGCGGAAAATCCTGAAATCGTACAGATTTTTAATGAGAAGTTTAATGTTGAAATTGAGGTGCTGAATATTGAAAGCGGCAAGGCCGAGGAAATCATGGGCCTCAAATTCGCGGCAGGTGAAATACCCGATAAATTCGGAAGTACGGTCAACACCATGCCCAAATACTACACTCAAGGCGTTATGGCAGAAATCCCCCAAGAGGTGCTGAATAAATACGCACCTAATGTGGTAAGCCACCTGGAAAGCGATCAGGCCGGTGTATTGGAATATGGCAAATATGAGGGTAATTTATATGGGATTCCTCAGGAAATAAGGCTTCACAATATCTACAGAGCCCCCCTTGTTTACCGGGGAGACTGGATGAAGAACCTTGGAGTGGAAAAATCACCGGAAACCCTGGCTGAGTTTGAAAGTCTTATGTACCGCTTTGCCAAGGATGACCCGGATAGAAATGGAAAGAACGATACCTATGGCCTTTCGGATACATCTATGACCGCTGTGTACGGCGCTTTTGGCTACATACCCGGCAATTGGATGGAAAAGGACGGCCAGCTGGTGTACGGGGCTGTGCAGCCAGAGATGAA
>JAFADM010000168.1 GCA_023424865.1 Bacillota bacterium
AGGGGGTTGAAGGGCTTTGTCACATAATCGTCTGCGCCTACGTTGAGCCCCAGGATTTTGTCCATATCCTCGCTTTTGGCACTGAGCATGATAATGGGAATATTTTTTTCCTCCCGTATTTTCATGGTGGCGCGGATACCGTCCAGATTGGGCATCATCACGTCCATAATAATAAGGCTTACCTCCTGGGTTTTTAGAAGCTTCAAAGCATCCATTCCGTCGGTGGCGGTGACCACCTCATAACCCTCTGTGGTTAAGTAAATCTCCAAAGCGGAGGTGATGTCCTTATTATCATCGCAAACAAGTATTCTTGCACCCTGCATGTGTCAGTTCCTTCCTTTTTCTTCGGCATAGGGAAAACTTTTACTCCATTTGGCCTATACCAACACTTCTTTTGTGCTCAATGGGCCGCCAGCTCAGTTTTGGCGTAAACACCGCGGCTACGTTAATTATACCCGTTGTAAACATAAAAAAGGGATACATAAAAAGACTTTTTAGAAGCCTTGGTGAAAACCTTCGTGCAAGAAGGAGAATAAACCCTCCCTGGAAAAACAGGCCCAAAAGGCCCATCACAGGCAACAACATCAATTGGACCAAATCCGCTCCCCTCATGGCAGGCGGCAAAAGCAGCTGGAACGCCAGGTTAAAAAGGGGGAAAAGCATATTAAGGGCAAAGGCCGGCAGCATAAGCATGTAAATAACCGAATCCAGAATAAGGGCTGGGGACTGGGTTTTAAGAGACCTGAACAAAAGAGGAAGCCCCACCTTCATGTTCTGATAGCCGCCTACTGCCCAGCGAAGCCTCTGTCTGGCAGAGGTTTTGAAATCCACCGGCTGCTCATCATAAAAACGGGCTTTGGGCTCATAGGCAATGGCGTGCCCTCTGGCTGCAAGCTGAATGGTAAATTCCGCATCCTCGCAAATGGTTTGGGTATTCCAGCCATCCTTTATAAGCTCGGTTTTAAAAACGTATCCTGTGCCCCCTGCAATGCAGGTAAGCCCAAAACGGTCATGGGGCTGGTAGTACATATCCGCAACGCCCCAGAAACCCATGGACATGCACCCTGAAACCCAGGAGTCATAAGGATTTTTGGAATCCCGGTACCCCATCACGGCAGAGGCTCCGGCAGAAAGCTTATCATTCATACAGCGCAAAAAGTCCTTATCTACCAGATTATCCGCATCAAAAATGCCGATTGCGTCATAATTCTGCCCCAGAGAAGGCATGAACTGCTTAAAGAACCATCCCAGTGCATAGCCTTTTCCTATATTGCCCAGATCATGGCGGTAATACACCAGTGCCCCTTTGTCGGCAGCGCGCTCGCCGGTTGCGTCGGTACAGTTGTCGGCAATAATGAAGATATCAAAGGCTTCCTTTGGGTAATTCTGTGCCTTAAGACTGTCTATCAGGTGTCCGATCACGTTTTCCTCATTTCGGGCGGAAGCCACAAGGGCAAACCGACGATAAGATCCGGCGGTATTCTTTTTTCGGGTCTTTAGGCAGGCTGCCAGGAATAAGCCTCCCTGGTACAGCATTAATCCCGTAAATAAACCTGACAGAACAATCACCGCGTGATTTAACAGCTCCATATGTTGTTATTCTCCTTCTTTTGCACTAGGCTCACACTTTACTTATATAAGGACTAAAGCCAACCCTGTCATCAATCTCCCATCGGCTTTCTAATGCCATTATAGCCTTCAATTATTAATCAGAGGATAAATAAATCATTAATTATTTATTAACTGTGATTTTTGAAGCCAGGGAAAAAGCTTACAGAAGAAATAGAGAAAGGACCGGGTTTCCCCAGTCCTTCGGAAGTTCATTTAGTTCCATATTTATTACTACAATTCTTTAATAGCCAGCGATTTCGATTACAACTCTCCTGTAGCTTGTTAAGGCCGGTTCTCCGTTATCCATCAGGGAGTGCAATTTTTTACAGACCACGCTGCGAGCCCGCCAGTGGTTTTGATGTAGCTACTGCAATTGTTCTGAAGGTGCCGAAGCAGGTTGCAATATCGCTCGGGAGGCTTGGCCTGCAAGCACAGTAAAAATGATAGAGAACGCCCTCATGTGTGATAACAGACGGCTTATGGGCATACTTGCTGTCCAGGCTGCCATCCGGGCCGTGGGTTATTATGGGTTCAGGGTGCTTTTCCCAGGAATGCAGATCGTTTGAAAAAGCAATACCCTCCTGAGCGTGCTTGCCGTCATAGCCAAAATAAAACATAGCCCACTTGTCCTGCAGCCTTAATACGCAAGGATCGCTGACAAATCTGCTTTCCCAGGTATCCGGTGCAACACGAATGAGCGGGTTTCCGGCAGATCGGGTCCAATTGATAAGATTAGGAGATGTAGCCAAACCTGTCTGCTCCACCCAACTTTTATTGGCTTCGGTCTTGTTTTTGGCATTATAGAATAAATAAAACAAGCCGTCATGTTCAAGTAGGCATTCTTTATACAAACCGCCTTGCTCCCATAAGGCTCCGTCTTCAGGTTTCAAAATGGGCTCCGGCATCCGATTCCAGGTAAGAAGGGTCGGGTCCTCCGTCCAGGCCAGTCCAATCCGGCCGGGACCGGTTTCATAACCCTCCCCCGGATAAGCATGATAGGCGAGCCAGTATTTGTTTTTCCATTTTTTCAAGGCGGGCTGTCCGTATATATCATTTTCCCTAAGTATCCAGCATCCTGCCACATTTACTGTATCCCAGCCGTTACCTTCACCTCGGCGCAAAATGACACCATAGTGCTGCCAATTCAATAAATTATCACTTGTTGCCAGTCCCGTTTGATAACCCTTACCGTCAAAGCCAACATGCATCATGAAGTAACGGTTCTCATGACGGAAAACAAAGGGGCAATCCACGGCCTGCTCGTCAAAGGTGCCGGCTGCACCGGATCCGGTAAGAACCGGATGTTCCCACTTGTATGGTGTTAAATAACCAACTGGATTCATCTTACATGCTCCTTTATCAATATCACATTTGACCATTTCATAACAATAATAGCATGCGTAATTCTTGTATTATATGGCCTAATCAGATATACTTTTGACTAAATCCGACCATATAAAGGAGTTAAAGAAATGGAGCCCTCCCCTGTTCTACACCTTAAATGCAACCCGTATCCTGCCTATATCTCTTCCGGGAGGGTTGTTTATGGTGCCGAGGAAAAGCATCCGGAACGAATCTTTTCCACCTTTGTGGCAATGTTTATTGAAGAGGGGATTTTATATTTTACTGAAGGCGATTTTGCATATAATCTTACACCTGGCCAGTGGTTTATTCAGACACCGGGTATTCGGCATTTTGGGCATCAAGCCGGGGGAATCAGGACGGTATTCCACTTTGTCCATTTCCTGCCCCAGGGGGAATGGCACATCGAAACTGATGCACTGAAAAGAAAGCAGACTCCTCTCCCTGTTAGACTGCTGGACAGCGGCAAAGGAATTCGCATCCCTCAATATGAGCTTGAACTGCCTATGCGTGGAACATTTCTTTTTTCAGAATGGGAGGAATTGCTCAGTACCCTTCATCAGGATCGTACACCGGGCAGGGAGGCCATTGGAAAGCAGCTCCGATTTCTTGAACTGCTTGAATGGATGGTATGGCTGGATTCCGAAAAGGAAACCGTGGCTATCCCCGTTAAAAAAGTACTGGACTATATCCATCAGCATTATGAGGAACCTCTTGCTATTTCGGAGCTGGCTCAACACTTTCACTTCTCCCCGGATTACTTAACCAGGAAAATCAAGCAGGCAACAGGTATGACCCCCTCTGCACTTATTATCCGGTACCGTATAGATAAAGCCAAGCAATTGCTTGTCCAAACAAATTATTCAATCCAACAAATCGGACATGATATTGGCTACGATGATATAGCCGTTTTCAGCAGGACATTCAAAAAGCATACCGGCAAATCCCCCGCTAATTATCGGAATGAGCAATTCGGCAAAGGGAGGCAGACTTAATTCGGATTGCCATGTATTCCTTGCCCGGCAGCTCAATTTTGAATTTACCCTTGAATACACCTTTTTTCTCAATGGTCATTTCCCAGGTATCAATGACCTCAACCTCATATTCATGTATTTCGTCGTAATAAAAGCTCTTGAACCTTGGACGCCCTACGCCGCAATAATTCAGACGGTAGGCCCCCCCTCCTAAAACAGCTTCCTGACTAGCTGTTCTATTTTCGGTTCGGCAAAACTTCAGTCCAATTCCAGGTGTTTGACATAGAATTTCATGTAAAAATTTTAATCTTATGGGAGATTCTCCATGGAGCTCGCCTCCATGAGACCACCACAATTTATCTTCCGGATGAACAAAGGTTTCCCCATGTCCAGCATAGCCGCCGCGCAGGGTTGTTTCCCAAAAACGCCTGACCATTTCTTTTCCGCTGATGTTTCCCCAGTCATGCTCAATATTTCCTTCATAGCATAATTCGTCTATTACAATCGGTTTTCCATAACGCTCCCGCCATTCATTGGTCTTTTCAACGATTTTGTCAACGGGCTGTCTCTGTATGCAGCAGTGTGTGATCCACGGCCTGCTGTAATCATAAAATTGAAAGCAGTTATGAATAGAACGCAAATGGTTATAGGCGTCTTGCCTGCAAAGAATGTCGGCATACCTTTCCCAGTCTGCTAATTTTTTCTTCTTCATGAGATCATATTCGTTGGCAAAAGACCACCATACATTTCTATAGGCTGAAAATCTTGCTATAATATAATTCCAATACAGGTCGTCGCTTTCAGCATCCATTTCACTGAATCCCCACCTGTCATAGGGATGCATGACAATCAGATCCGCTTCTATCCCTAAATCCATTAAATCCTTGATCCTATTTTCAATCAATCGGAAGTGTTGGGGATTAAAACGCTTGAAATCCCACTTGTTTTCCGGATTTATAGCGTAATACTGGGCAAAGTTACCTTTTGTAATTTTTGAACTGTCGCAGGGTGTATCTGCATAAGGGTATGTAATGGGATCATTGAAGTTGTAATCATAATGCTTGGGAAAAATGCAAAACCTGATTTTATTAAAATAGCCTTCTTTTAATGTTTCAAGTGTTTTCGCCTGCATGTCTGATTGCTGATGAGTCCACACATAGCAAGTCGTACCAACAGGGTAGTAAGGCGTTCCGTCCTCGTAGGCAAAATGATACGTGTTGGCAACTCTCACAGGCCCATGATTGTTTCCGTCCGGAGCAGCGACACTAAATTCACCCTTGAAAAGCTCGTCTGAAAAGCTTCCGAAAATTTCATAAGAATAGCTTCCTTCAAAGGATGGCATAAATCTTACTTTATAAACCCCATCACCATCATAAAAACCGTTTACCTTAACAGTCTCGTTTTTACCTCTGAAAATACCTTGTATATCATAATCTACAAAAGGATTTTTATCCGATTTACCATTGATGCTTACCTCATACATTCCCCATCTCTGTATCTCTGCTACCATGCTTCATTATGCTCCTTATCCATGATTTTTTACTGACCCTGAACATTTAAATTCGAGTCAAACCATTTGTTAAAAAGATAATCAAACCAAAATTTACCATGTCCACATCATAGATCATACCACAAGCTAAACTTCATTAGTTTATTTTTATAACAACTTAATTTCTCTCTCCAGCTGTTCATATGCCCATTTTTTATGATTATCACTGTAATTGCGATAATAACTTTCTATAACCATTATTAAATAGAGATAGGTGTTATACAATCTTCTCCTTATGAGGGCAGCTTCATCCCACTTGAACAAATCGCCGTAGCCCTGAATAAAGTTCTGATGAGTGAGATGGTCTTTAAAATAGTATTCAATAAGCGGGTCTCCCCAGACAGCTCTGTCGCAGTCAATTATTGAGGCTATATGCCCATCGCTCCCTACAATCACATTTCCGTCATGAAGGTCCCAATGTACAAGCCTGGGCTCCTTTACCGAATTAAAAGCAGAAGCATTTTTTATAAACAGGGCTTCTATTTTCTCATAGTCCTCCGGCAGCTTCACATGATATTCTTCACCGTCCAGTAAAATATCTTTTACAAGAATATGAAAAGCCTCAAACCAGGTGTCTGCAGTTTTATCCGGCTGGGAATAATACCCGAATCTTTCGCCAATTACATCATTAATGCAGCGGTTATAATATCCTAATTCCATTTCAATTGCTTTTTGACTTTCCGGGGGTAATTCTGCTTTTATCTTACTGTAAGCCTGCCCCGAGATCTTTTCCATAAAAAAATACTCTGGCACAAAACCTGTGCCTGATTCAGAATAATAATAGACCGTTGGAACCGGCACCCTGGTTTTAGCTTTCAAGTGCCTTAGAATATGTACCTCTGCTTTCATGATGTCTTTTTCATATCTCAATACCTTAATCTTTTTCGGAGGCACGATTTTTAAGACAACCTCCTTATTGTTGTCAAGCCGTATGGAGTAGATTGTATTGTACCAGCCTTCCGTAATCTCATAAAATTCACTTACCTTGAAGCTTCCGTTAAAAGCTTCGTCCACCAGCCTCTCAATATCGTTCCTGTTAAGCTTAATTTTTGTAATACTATCCATGACGCCGGTTACTCCTTTGAAAACAGTATTTACCTTTTCCTGATGAAAAGAATCATCAATTAACAAAGTGTTCTCGCATAGTGCTCCCAAACAGTAAGATATTCATTGGTTTCGTCAGATTCACGCTTGTTGAATAGGGATGTAAAGTGATTTACTTCGGGAGTCGTACATGTACGGCTCTTTCTTCGTAATAACATGAAAAGCGGTATTGATTCCCGCGTCCTCCCCTGTGATATTGTAGCCCTGCTGCAAATAATGGAACACATCCTTCATGAGACCGTCCGCTGCCATGCTGTCAAATTTGGTCGATACAAGAACCGCATGCTTATAGGTTCTGCATAGCTCCGTCTGTGCATTAATAAGGTTTTCCCATAGTGAAGCATCGTCACGATGGTTTCCTATGCGTACGATATAGCATTTCTGGAGTCCTGAGTCCGTCATTGCTTCAATCATGGCTTTGGTTTTTTCCGTGTACTCCTCCGCTGCCATTCCGTTTTCGGCATCGGTTTCGCCCTGGCACCATACCATGAACTGATTCGTAATAGTATAACCGTTTCCTACCAACCATTTGCGGGCAGACCGGCAACGCTCAATGGCATCATCCAGGAATGGGCCGTTGGGCTGCCACTGGTTTATGGAGGAGCCCCCCTTGGAACAGGATACCCCTACAACAGGCCTGCCTGTAATTTTATGATACTCAATAACAAAAGACGATACCATAGAACCCGTCTTAAGGTTCTCCGATACGCCGCTGGCCTCATTGTTCTCATGAAGGCCGAAGGGCTCTGCAAGAGGATACAGCCTTGTGGGATCCGATATAGCCCTGAATTCATAAGCTGCCCCCGGGGGCACCTGAGGGGCTTGTGCCCAAGTTCCCCTTCCAGCCATATTGGACTGCCCCATGAATAGGATTAAATCAACTTCCCTGGCCTTTTCGCCTGTCCATGTCCTATTATGCTCCATTAACTTATACCCGCCATTCCGCCTAAAGAAAAGGATATTATTTCCATAAGTCCCATGCCAGGTCATCCTGGCTCTGCACTGATTATCTTATCAGATTTGGCAGGCAGGCGCAGCAATAAAAAAGCGGATGCTTAGGGCTTGTTCAACTGTACCTGTCAAACCACATGGATAACAAGCTGTGCCGGATACATGCCCTCAGAAAAGGCCGACAGTACCACTCTTCCCTTTTCTCCGCTCAGCCGGACAACCGTACTGACACATCCGTGATACATGTGCATCCAATTTGTATTGTAGGCTTCACTTGAACAAAGATCCCCATTATCCACAGCCACTATTTCCGCCGGACCTGTAACCTGAAAGGTAACTTTTGAGCTCTCACGAAAAACAGGCACAGCCTCCGCATCTCTGGCACGAACGGTAAACAGCTTCTGAAAGCCCGGGACGGCTTCCAGGCGGATATCCTCAAGGTCAAAGCCAAGCCTCACAGCCGTTCCCGGGGTTTGCAGGGTATATCGGCTTACCTCCTGACCGGCGATAAGACCTCTTACCGTCAGGGTCCCAGGCAAATAAGGAAGATAGCCGGTAATCATTCGGCTTGGATAATCTGACGGTTTGGCAACATAAAACCTTTTATCATTTAATAGAATTTCTGCTTCTTCACAGTTGGTTGCAATCATGTACGGGATAACCGTTTTGTTGAATTGGGGGAAGCTCCAATGACCGGCATATCTGGGGGCATCCCAGTGCTCCTTCACGCCATCGTCCTGAAGCGAATAATCCAAAACCGCCAAATAGACCATGGGCTTTTCGGACCAGTAGCTCTCATATAGATAGGACAAGGGTTTACGCTCATTATTGGTCCGAAACAGGGAGCCGGCCCACCCCTTGGCCGGATATCCCATGGATTCCCCAAGGTAATCGATGCCCGTCCAAAGCATGCCACCAATCACATAATCGTGCTTCTCCACATCCATCCAGGGGACCTCTTGAGTATAATTCTGCATACTGTCCGGATGCCCCTTAAAATACTGATAGGTTTCCGTTCCCAGAATGAGCTTATCCGGAATAGCCTTATGTATGTCCGGATACCATTGCTCCTGGTAATTGCAGCAGATAACATCCACGATTTCCCCTATTCTGCGGATGCGTTCTACCCGTTCCTCATTGCTGGTTATTTCACGTTCATCCACTTCATCCACAAACTGCTGAATATCCTGTACCTTTGAAAGGTCCACCTTGCTCTCATATTTAAAATGGGGATTCATGGCATAGGATACGGGCCGGGTTGCATCAAGAGTCAACAAATGCGCTTTAAACATCTTCAATATTCTCAGCATGGATTCCTGTCCCTGATGCTCCACCTCGTTCCCCACACCCCACATAAAAATACAGGGGTGATTCCGATCTCTTCTGAGCATACATTCCAGGTCCTTCTGCCATTCCGTTTCAAAATACCTTCCGTAGGAGCCTCCTGTCCATTTATCAAAGGGCTCCTCGTAAACAAGAAGGCCCAATTCATCGCAAAGATCCAGGAATTCAGAAGCAAAAATATGATGGGCGGTACGAACGGCATTGCATCCCATTGCCTTAAATTGAATAAGCCTGTCCCGCCATATTTCCGCCGGAACAGCCGTTCCGAGGCAGCCTGCTTCCTGATGAACACATAGCCCCTTCACCTTTATCCTCTGGCCGTTAAGGTACATCCCTTTTCCTGGAACCATCTGAATATCCCTGATTCCAATTCTTAAGCCGTAGCTGTCAACGACTTCGTTTCCCTCGTATAGAGTCAGCTCCAGGGAATACAAATGAGGCTCCTCCGGACTCCATAACCTGGCCTTAGGGATTTCCAGGTACAGGATTCCGTTATCCGATTCATGGGCAACAGAGCTTCCGTCCTTTGTTATTACGGCTTTTACAAGGGCGGAGATACCTGTTCGGATCGTCACGATACCGGTTTCTCCATTCAGGGCTGTCGTCACATAAAGGTCTTCCGGTTTAAGATGCTTTTCATGCAGCTCCAGCAATGTAACGGTTCGGTATATACCCGCTCCGGAATACCATCGGTCTGCCGGAAAGGAGGTGTTATCCACCTTAACAAGAATTTGATTGTCGCCCTGGTGAATCAAGCTCGTTATGTCCAGCGTAAACCTGGAATAGCCGTATTTTTGGCTGCCCGCTTCCTTGCCGTTGACCCAGACGGTGCTGTTTTCATAAACCCCGTCAAATTGCAGCTTGTATACATGATCGGCTTTTACCTGGCTTAAAACAAGCCTGCGCCTGTACCAGCCTACTCCCCATCGGTCTCTGAAGCCCTGATCTTTGGCCTGTCTCATGCTTTTTGATACAGGGGCTGTAATGGCCCAATCGTGGGGCAGCTCGACAGGTTGGAAATTGTGTTCCTCCGGTTCTTTTAATGTAAATTCCCAGCCCTTCATCATCTTCATCTCACACCGGCTCATAGTCACTCATCACCCTTTTTATGCTGTGGACACGCCACAAGCTTTGTTATATTTATATTGTATAATCTTGTTTTTTGCCTTACAATCTGATTATATTAATTAAAACTTTAAAATATTAAGGTATAGGTATGCATAAAAGACTCTTACCCGTTATTACAGAAACAGATAAGGAGCTTCCCTATTATGTTGTGGATGCGGGATGCAATTGGAATCAGGAACATATCATCCGCCCAAGCGGCTATTTGTACCAATGGATACAATGTGTGAAAGGCGAAGGGGAATTGATTGCAGCAGGCAGAACCTTCTGTGTGAAGGAAGGCACTGCCATGCTGCTGTTAAAGGGGCAAGCCCACGAGTATTACGCCGTAAGCCCATCCTGGATTGTGAATTGGGTTGTCTTTGACGGTCATCAGGTAGAGCCTTTTTTAAAGAAAACGGGGGGATTTACCGCATCAGGTGCTTATTATGTCTCCAGACCTGAACTATTTCATACACGAATTAAAAGCATCATCGATGTTGACCAGTCGGCATGTACCTTAAAAAGCCTTAAGTGGTCCGGTATGGTTTACTCGCTTCTTACGGATGTGGTTCAATACGCTTCCATTCACCCCAATAACAGCACCTCCATCCTTAATTCCAGGCTAAAGCCCTTATTGGAGTATATTGACCAAAACTTTAACAAGCCGCTGACCCTTGAAGAGATGGCTGAGGTGATGGGAATAACGCCCCAGCACTTATGCACCCTGTTCAAAAAGACGACAAACATACGGATTTTTCAATACATCAATTCCGTCAGGATCAAGAAAAGCAAGGAGCTTTTGCTTAACAGCCCACTGATGCAGGTAAAGGAAATCGCCTGCTTGACCGGCTTCGAAGATGCCAACTACTTTTGCACCGTTTTTAAAAAGCACGAGCAAATGACCCCCAATCAATTCAGAAGGCTCAATCAAATTGGGGATTGAAGCTCAGCTTTCCCCCGCCCTTCCCTCAGGCGCATCGAAAATATGGAACAGCGACCGGATTTTACCTTCGTTTTCCATGGAAAGGGTCAGGTCATCGGTCATGACTCCTTCGTCAAAATGAAGTATCCTGGTACACACCCGGCAGATAAGCTCATAATCATGTGTCACAATAAAAATGACCTTACCCATGGCAGCCAGTTTTTCTATAAGATTGGCCGCCTGTGTCATACTGTCGTAATCCAGCCCGCTGGTTGGCTCGTCGAATACCAGCAGCTCCTTGCCGCACATCATACTGACGGCTATGGCAACCCGCTGCTTTTGTCCACCTGAAAGGGTATTGGGATGGAGCTTGCTGTATGAGATTAAGTCAAGATCGGATAAGGTCTGCTCCACAAGCCCGGGATCCGGATCGCGAATGCCAAAGGTACACTCTGCCTCCACACTTTCGGCAAACAGCTGATAGTTCACATCCTGCATAACCATGTAAGAGCGTTTACTGCAGTCCTTACCGGATTGAGGCCTCCCGTTCCATAAAATCTGTCCCGAGTATTCTTTATGAAGCCCGCAAAGCGTTCTGGAAAAAGTCGTTTTGCCTGCCCCGTTCCTTCCTGCCACAGCTATGATCTCGCCCTTGGATGCCTTCAGGTTTATTTCCTCCAGAACCGTACGCTTTTTATAATTCAGCGATACACTCCTGAGCTCCAATATCTCACTTGAGCGGGACTCCGGCTTTGGTGACGGATGAATTTCTTCCAGATCCACAGCCCTAAGCCCCATTGATTTTCTCATTTTATGGGGAATGCTTCGGAAGACTTTGGGGGTGTAAATGCCAACGATTTCTCCCTGGGACAGATAAATAATTCTGTCTGCCAGATCCATCAAATAATAAAGGCGGTGCTCGGCAATCAAAAGGGTTTTGCCTTGCCGCTTAATGAGGCTCAGCTGCTCCCTCAGCTCGCCGATGGAGGCCATATCCAGATTGGAGGAGGGCTCATCCAGCAGATAAACATCGGGGTTCATGGCATAAATGCTGGCAAAGGCAATTTTTTGCTTTTCTCCTCCGGACAGCTCAAAGATATTTCTGCCTCTTAAATGGTTAATACCAAGATTATTCGCAGTTTCAGATACCCGCTTGTTAAGCTCTTCAGGAGGCACGGCTTCATTTTCAATGCCAAATGCAATTTCACTGTCCGTGTCCACATTGAAAAACTGGGTACGGGGATTTTGAAAGACGCTCCCCACATGAGCTGCGATTTGATACATGGGTGTGTTAAAGATAGCCATTCCGTTTACATCCACCGTGCCACGAAGCTCTCCTGTGAAGAAATTAGGAATGAGCCCGTTAATCAGACGGGTAAGGGTTGTTTTTCCGCACCCCGATCGGCCGCAGAGCAAGAGACACTCTCCGGCATGAATCGTCAGGTTAATATCCTTAAGTCCGCCTTCCGTTTCCTTTGGATAGGCGAAAGAAGCTTGCTCAATTTTAATCATAATGCACCTTTAAAGAAATCTTCCAGCAATGAACAGGGCCAGAAAGCAAAGAAGGCTCACAACATCCTGGTATCCGAAACGGATCTGAACCAGGCAGGTCCGGGGATTTGGGTTTTCAATGCCTCTGGTTACCGACGCTATGGATAGTTCATCCGCTGCCTTGGACGCAGCCATCATAAGAGGTACATACAGGCACTCCACCGACATGCCCGGATGTGTCAGAAACCCCTTTATTGACGGCGTTACATCCCTTAAGCGCATGGCATCCTTGATATAATGCCAGTCTTCACGTATTGTTGGCATATACCGCAGCATAACCGCCAATGGAATAACAATTTTCCTTGGAACATGCACCTTATTCATCGCCGATAGGAACACACTGACTTTTGTGGTTGACACAATGATTCCAGCCAGCATTCCGCATGGATACACTTTATAAAAAAGGCCCATCCACGCGGTAAACATGGTAAGTATCATCCCTTCGCCCGCCGACATGTAAAAAACCGTAAAGCTATAAAACGCCATAAAAACAAGGAACCAGGCCAAAGAGTACCGGAGCTTGCCTGAAAGGCAGCCAAAAACTGCAATGAGGATAACCAAAACACACTCATAGGACAGGGACGGCGCCAAAGCCGATGTAAGAACGCAAAGGAACAAAAGGAGCATTTTTGTGCGGGGATCAAAGCTTAGAAATTCAGCTTTATCCTTCTTTTCATACGCACTCATGCGGTAATGCCTGCTTTTTCAAATTGCTTCTTTAATAATTTGCTTCCGATAAAACCGCTCAGCAGGGCCACTAAAACCGTAGACACCACCATGGCGGCAAATACCCACCATCCCGCCGAAGCCTGCATGGTATCCAGATATTCCCGGGAGGTACCTTTTTCCAGCATACCGCTTACCCAGACTGCCGGATTAATAAAAAAAGCAATGTAGGATCCGGTTCCGCCCAGGCAGAAAACAATATATGATACCAGGTTCATCCTTTTACTTATGTAGTTTTGGGTTCCGGCAGTGTAATCCGCAGCAATTCCCCCAAGAAGATATCCAACAGCCATGGCCCAATGCATACCCGTTGCAAAGACAAATGCGGCCATAAGAAGGCCTGCGATAAAAACAGGGCCTCGCTTAGGTGCTTTTGCCAGCATCAGTAAATAAACAGGGCCTGAAAGCAGGGCAGCTCCCGCAGGATAGTAAAAAGTAAGGGCAGGCATAATGGCAAAAACCCCTCCGCCCAGGCATATGCCGACTATAATAATGGCTGAGAACACACCGGTTATGATTAAGTCTTTTACTGTAAGCCCTTTCTTCTGGTTATTAAGAAGTACGTCATTTGACATTGTTTATCCCTCCGAATTTTGGTAGTGTTGTTGCCAGGCCATTTCGTTGACTTTAGCAAATCACCGTGATAACATCAAGTTAGTTTTATCTAACCATGAAACATCATAGTTTATACGGACATTTCATTCAATATTTCAGGCGAATGAACGTCCGATGGGTATGAAGTTGCGTCCGGTATGTACCTGTGAAGGAAGCCGGTATGTACCTATGAAGGAAGGCAGCCTATGAACGATATTTCTAATTTCTGTCAAAATAAACTTTTGGAGAACGGATTTCAGGAAGAGGCTTTTAATGAATTCTACAGTCCCATAGGAAAACTCTTCCGGCTTCAAAAAGAGCAGGGCGAGGGTGTCTATTGGGTCTATGGGCAAAAAGATTTGTACGATATAAAAATCCATGATTTCTATTTTTACAAGGATTTTTACTTCGATCTTGAAGTGTTTGGATGGCCGGAGTCTTTAAGCATCACTTATTATGAATCCGTATCAGGGGAAGAAATGCTGCCCACCCGGCGGCTAAGCCCAGGCTGTGTAAAAGCTTTTATAGGCGGCGGCACACCCTACAAAGCTCTTTTTCATAAGAATACCCCTATTCGCTGTATTGGCATTGAAATTATGCCCGCCTATTATGAAAAATACTTAAAAGAGGCTTATTCCAATGAATACATCCCGCCTCGGGATATGTTCCGGAAGCTTGATCAGACTTACAATTTCCCCGAAATGGTGAGCCTGCTCCGGCAGGTTTGGAACTACAGAGGCAGCGGACTTGCCGCTAAGCTGTTCTATGAGGCAAAGGTTGCGGAAGCGGTTTCATTGGTTTTTGAATACAGCAGGAACAGCGGAAATCAAAAGCCTTATAAAGAATCACGAATAACGGCACAGGATGTAAGCCTGCTTGAGGCTGCCGCAAGTTATATTGACGATCATTTTAATTGTGAGCTTAGCTTAGAGCACCTTTCTCATATTGCCTGCATGGGAACCACCAAGCTCAAGTCGTCCTTCAAACAGGTATACGATTGTACGATTACAGAATATATTCTTAAACGCCGATTCCGTCAGGCAGAAAATCTGCTCTCGTCAACAGACCTCACAGTGGAGCAAATAGCAAAGACAGTGGGATACAGCAATTCCGGGAGGTTTGCCGGTTCTTTCAGAAAAAGCACCGGATTCTATCCGGCCGAATATCGAAAAAGGGCCCAAAGAGCTTGAACGAGGGGACAGGCAGTA
>JAFADM010000189.1 GCA_023424865.1 Bacillota bacterium
TGGGAATGAGAAGAAACTCATTGAAAGTGCGCGAAGGCTCAAGAAAGTATTGGGCCATGGACATATCCTCCTTTGGATCCTTTACACCTATTATAGGCTGTTTCCTGTTTTATGCAAGTCTCATTCCTTAATTCCAATTAAAATGCTTAGCTTTGTCCCCTCACCCTCCCGGCTTTGTATATTTAACCTGGCTCCTTTTACAAGCCCTACCTTTCTCATTACATTGGAAAGGCCGATGCTTGTGCCCTCTCCGGATAAAATGCGGTCCAGTTTTTCCTTGGGGATGCCGGGCCCATCGTCGGACACCTCAATGCACACACCTCCTTCTATTCCTTTTCTTACTGAAAAGCCAATGGTTCCGGGGCCATTTTTTTGAGCTATGCCATGCCTTACCGCATTTTCAACCAAAGGCTGAATGGTTAAAGGAGGAAGCATTACCTCCAGGGTTTCGTCAACGGCATAGTTAATATGAAGCTTATCCCCGAAGCGCATTTTCTCTATGGATAAATAAGCCTTAAGCAGCTGTACCTCATTTTCAATGGAAATAAGGGCATTGTGATTGTAAAAATCCAGCTTGCCTCTGAAATAGATGGTCAGATTACGCAGGGCTTCCCTGGTTTTTTCTTCACTGATATAGCTTAAGGAAACAACGGTATTTAGAGTGTTGTAAAGAAAATGAGGCGTAATCTGATCATGAAAATAGCTTAGCTCCTGTTTCACAGCTTCCTGGGCTGATTTTTTCATCGAAAGCAGGGATTGGACTCTGGCCCGCAGCTCATCCGGAGAAACAGGCTTTTTTATTAAGTCGTTAGCCCCCGCCTGAAAGGATACGGACATCTCCACACCCTGGCCAGTGGCGGTAAGCATTAAAACGGGAAGCTCCGCCATGGAGAATTCCTCGCGAATTTGCCTGCATACCGTTTCACCGGCTATCTGGGGCATTATGAGATCCAAGATGATTAAATCCGGTTCTTCCGTTTTTATCATCTCCATAATCCCCTCTCCCCGGTCGCAGGCAATAACCGTATAACCCATGGCATTAATTATGCCTGCCAGCGTTTTAAGCTGAACATGCTCGTCATCCATAATCAGCACAGTCTCTTTTTCCTTGCCGGGAATCTTAAAGGGAATTTTTTTTGTAAACGCCGGCATGGGAGGGAGAATTTCCAGCGCTTCCTCCAGGGCGGCGCTTTCCTCACGGGCTATCTCCGCTTCCTTCTCATCGGCCAGGGGAAGGGTAAATGTAAATCGGCTGCCCTTACCCGGCTCCGATTCAACCCATATTTTTCCACCGTGAAGCTCCACGAGATTTTTTGTAATGCTGAGCCCCAGCCCAAGCCCCTTTCGTTCGTCAGCGGCAAGCTCCTTTCCTTGATAAAAGGAAGTAAAGACCCAGTCAAGAGTTTCCTTATCAATACCTGTTCCCGTATCTACCACAGAAATAAAAGCCATACCCTCCCTTATTTCTCCGGTAACCTTGACCTCACCTTCATCCGTGAACTTTACCGCGTTGTGAACCAAATTATAGACAATTTGCTTTAGCCGGCTTTCATCAACCTTAAGGGCAGGAAAATTCTCCGGTATAAGGCAGCTGATAGCCAGCCTCTTTCCCCTCGGAACCAGATAGTTCATTTCTGAAAGAACATCCTTAATAACCTTAATGCTTACAGGCTTAGGCGTAATTTTAACCCCGTCACGCTTCACCTGGGACGCACTTGTGAGATCCTCCACCAGCCCTAAAAGCCTTCTGCTCTCATTGTAAATAAGAAGCATGCTTTGCTGCTGCTTATAATTCAGAGCGCCGTCCCTTCCCTCCATCATAATTCTTCCAAGATTCATAATAACCTTAAGGGGTGTATTAAGCCCCTGAGAAGTTCTGGAGATGAATTCATCCTTGAGATTATCCAAAAGAATCAGCTGCCGGGACATCTGATCCATTTTAATGTAGGACAGCTCATTGCGGTGATTGGTTAGCATAGCAAGACTCCATACCATGACGAAAAACAGCAGAACAGGCAATTCTCCCGAATTAATTTCAAAAAGCAAATCCATTAGCTGAAGAAGGCCGTAGGTAAAAAGGGTGGTTAAAATGGGCAGAATGAATTCCGATGCCTCCCCGCCTTTGCGTAATGCTCTAAAAAGGATCATCAGGCTGTAAATCATGAGAACACCAATAAGAAATACCGCCGAAACCTGTATCATCAACAAGGTTATGCCTATTTGATTAAATAACTTGAAGGGGATAAACTTTGCAGGAATGCCCACAAACAGTATTACTACGACAAAAAGCTTCACTGTTTTTCTATTCCCATACTCTTTGAAGGAGTCATAAATAAAAAGCAGGAAGAAAAGAGCAGAGAGGTATGAAATAGGGATTTGTATGTTGGATAGAGTATTCACACTCAGATTGGGAAAAATCAGATCAAAAAGCCTTTCGTTAAGAGTTGACCTGTGTACGCCCTGCAGAAGGCAGGTCAGCGCGAAATACAGCAGATGGCGGGCTTTTTTCCTCCGAAAGGTACTTAAGTAGGTTCCAAAAAAGTAAAGCCCCAGTACCAGATAACCGGAAATCAGGAGGGTTTCCAGAGCCCTTTGCCCATCTCTGTGCCTTAAAAGCTGCTTATCGGGACCAAACTCCGGAGCCTGTGTCATTCCGCCCATAGGATAAAAGTTGTTTGCAGCCTGGACAACAACCTCAATCATTCCATTTTGGCTGTTTCCTGTTCCAATATAATACCTGCTGTCGGATACATAGTCTTCCTTAGCCTCAGCCACCTTGCCTTTGGCTATTATCTCTTCACCGTTGATAAACACCCTTCCGGCCTGACGGACCACCTTTAACCGGATACTGTACGTACCGTCTTCAGGAACCTTGATAAAAAGCCGGTAGGTTCCCTTCTGATATTTCGCGCTGCCATCCTCAAAAAAATCATCCCAGGGTTTAGGCACCTGAATCATATTTCTAATATTACTATAATTTGTAAAAACATCCACGTTCTCCCGAGGAGTAATAAGCTCTCCAGGATAAAATTCCCACTGCCCTGACAGCTCAATGATGCCGTTTTTTCCAAAGTCCCAGTCTTCCAGATTTATTGTTCCGTTTCCAGCCCGGACCTGGCCAAGATATTGAATATAATTGATATCTATAACGCCGTAAAGCGTAAGCAGTAAAATTGCGGCGGAAATCAGCATTGAAACTCTTTTTTTCATTGGGTTCTCCCATCCGGCGCGTTTCGTCCGGCAAGCAATTTTTGTTCCCCCTTACCCTGATGCTCCTTTAGCAGGGGCAGAACAGACACCATTTATAATTATACTGTTTAATCCGGCTTTTCGCATCTCCTGTCTTAAATGCACTCAAAAAGGCCGGGCACGACTCGTTAAGAATCGGACCCAGCCCTCTCGGTTCTGTTATTTTACGCTCTTTTGTGATATAAGGGTTTATTACTTTTTGGATTTCTCCAGAGACTCCCAAATACCATTAAGGTATGCGATACCCAAGGCTCTGTCATACAGTCCATAGCCGGGACGGGCCTTTTCTCCCCAGATCATTCGGCCGTGGTCAGGACGGATGTAACCCTTGTAGTTCACATCGTGGTAGGCCTTCATAATCTCGTAAAGGTCCAGTGAACCGTCGGAGGACAGGTGGGAAACCTCGTGGAATACCCTGTCGCCAACAAATCTCAGGTTGCGGACATGTCCGAAATGAATGCGGCCCATGGCTCCGAAATGCCTTACGATTTCAGGAATATTGTTGTTGGGATTAGCGCCCAGAGAGCCGCTGCAAAGGGTCAGACCATTGTAGGGGCTGTCTGCCAGCTTAACAAACCTCTCCAGATTCTCTTTGCCCGTGATGATTCTGGGAAGTCCGAATACAGGCCACGGTGGATCATCCGGATGAATAGCCATTTTAACATCCGCTTCCTCACAAACCGGAATAATCTGCTCCAGAAAATACTTGAGGTTGGCAAAAAGCTTGTCTTCGTCAACACTCTTGTACTTTTCAAGAGTAATTTTAAGCTCCTTGAGGCGGGCAGGCTCCCAGCCGGGCAGAGAATAACCGTTGTCGCTCTTCTCAACATCCTCAACCAGCTTAATGGGATCCTCTCCGGCTACCTTGGACTCATCGTAGTGAAGCACCTCGGAACCATCCTCCAGCTTTTTGGCCAGATCGGTTCTGAGCCAGTCAAACACAGGCATGAAATTGTAGCAGATAACCTTAACGCCTGCTTTTCCCAGGTTTCGGATGCACGTCTTGTAATTGTCAATATAATAATCTCTGGAAGGCAGTCCCAGCTTAATGTCCTCATGGACATTCACGCTTTCGATAACCTCCATTTCAAGTCCGGCCTTATTTACTCTCTGCTTCATGGCCAGTATGTTTTCCATAGGCCATACCTCACCGGCAGGAATATCCATAAGGGTAGCTACTACGCCGGTTATGCCGGGTATTTGCCGAATGTGCTCCAGCTTGACACTGTCATGGTTTTCGCCAAACCATCGGAATGTCATTTTCATTGCTTTCAATCCTCCATCATTCTTGAATGAAACCGTTAATCTATTAACTATTTAAGCCTTAAGGTATTTGACAAGGGTTTTTCTTACGGCATGAACCCCTTCGGTCAATTCATTGAAATAGGCTTCAATTTTTTCACCCAGTCCCACGGAATAAAGATCCAATCCGAAAATCCGTTCATTGGATAAAAGGGGCTTAAGCTTTTTCCCATCCCCCCTGCCGAGCTCTATGCCGTCCACTACTGCCTTAAGCTCATTCATCATGGGGTCGGGGCTTAGCTCAAAGGTCTTCCCTTCGTCGTCAATTCCCAGAAGGTAACGGCACCAGCCTGCAATGGCCAAAGGAATGTAGGTTAGGTTTACCTTGCCGTCGGGAGCTTTGGCGGCATATGCCTTAATGGTTTCTCCAAAACGTATGCCTACCTTCTGAGAGGTATCCGACACAATACGTTGGGGCATATCGGGGATAAAGGGATTGGGAAGCCTTTTTTCAAGAACCTCACGGATGAAATCCTCAGGGGCGAGTACACCAGGGTGCACCACCACAGGCATGCCTTCGGTAAAGCCAATTTCTTCAACCAGCTTTTTGAGCTCAGGATCCTTCATTTCCCCGGCAATACTGTTGTAGCCCAAAAGGCAGCCGTACACAGCCAAAGCCGTATGCAGCGGATTAAGGCAGGTGCAGACCTTCATTTTCTCAATCCGCTCCACCGTTTCCCTGTCGGCAACCATAACGCCGGCTTTTTCAAGGGGCGGCCGTCCATTAGGGAAGAGATCCTCTACAGCCAAATACTGGGGCTCCTCCGTATTGACATAGGGAGCAATATAGGTTTTTTTAGAGGTGCATAAAATGTCCATGCCCTCAATTCCCAGCTTTTCAAGCTCCGCTTTAACAACATCGGAGGGCCGGGGTGTTATTTTGTCAATCATGCTCCAGGGAAAGCTGAGAAGGGACGGATCGTTGACATAATCCAGGAACGCAGGCTCAACAAGCCCTTTTTCCACCCATTTTTCTGCGATTTCAGAAATGGAGCCGTGAAGGATTTTACCGTTTTTAGAGCAGTTGTCCATGCTCACAAAGGCCAGGGGAAGCCTGCCTTTTTTAAAGCGCCTGTAGGCCAATGCCGCAGCCTTTGCCATAACATGCCTGGGATTGTCCGGCCCTGCCTCAAGATCCAGCTTTACATCATTAAAATAGTCTCCGGAAAGGCCCTTTAAGGCATACCCCTTTTCGGTAATGGTGAAGCTCGCCATCTGCAGGGAGGGGTTTTCAAAGATGGAAACCAATCTGGCCCAGTCCTCTTTTCTATCAGGAGCACCGACCAGGGCGTCACTCATGCTGGAGATAATTTTTTTCTTCAGAGTTCCGTCGGGAAGCATGATGACCAGAAGGCTTAAGCTGTCGTAGGGGGCATAAATACGATCAATGATTTCTTCATCATAGGTTTCAACGGCAATAATACCGGTTTGGGACAGCCCCCGGTCCAGAAGATTCTGTTGAAGGGCAGCTACAAAGCCGCGGGCAATATTTCCCGCTCCAAAGTGAACCCAAATGGGAGCTGCATGGGTGTTTTGCCTCACCTTTTCAAGATCGTAGGCCGGTAATTCCACCCCTGCCCCTTCCCATGCACTGCGATTTTTTAAGCCGTCCAGGCTAAGCTTCAGCATGTTTATCCTCCTTTGATAGTGTTGTTATGATAAAAATGCATTATCTCCTATCCCTCTGAGAAAAGCACCTTTAAGATTCCGTGAGCAACGCTTTAATTTCTTCTATATTCTGATTTTAATATACGAATCCGCCATTTTCTTGCTGAAAATTGCTTGAAATCATGCGAATATTGCTGTAGGCTATTATCAGGAGGTAATTCTGTGATGCAATTATCGGAACAAACCTTTACAAACAGGCAACATATGCTGACTCAGGACTTTGAGTTTTTTCATTACCACAATGCCAAACCCGTAGAAGTGGATTTTCACAATCATAATTTTTACGAGCTCTATTTTTTTATATCCGGAAGCGTGACCTATGCTGTAGAAGGAAACACCTACAAGCTCATTCCCGGAGATATTCTCATTATTAACGACAAAGAGCTTCACAAGGCCTTTATACGGGACGATACGAGCTATGAACGCATTGTCATCTGGCTCAATCCCAATTACTTAAAATCCTACTGCACGGAAAAGACGGATTTGCTGTCCTGCTTTGATTCCTCAAGGCCGGGAAGAAATAATTTACTCAGGATGAAGCCCGAGCAGTTTCAAAAGGTTTATGAGATTGTCCAGGGACTGGGCACGGCCTGCTCTGGAGACGGTTACGGAAACGATTTGCTGAAAGGGCTCTATTTGCAGCAAATATTAATTTATATCAACAAGGCCTATCTTGCCCGGGCGGATCAGGAGTTGGAACCGGATTCGGCGCCGGCAGGGCTTATAAGCCGCATTATTCAATACATCAACGCCAATTTGGAGGGGGATATATCCCTTGACACCCTTTCCTCCATGTTCTATATCAGTAAATATTATTTAAGCCACCAGTTTAAAAGCACAACAGGCCTGACCCTTCACAAATACATACAGCAAAAGCGGCTCATTGCCGCCAAGGAGCTTTTAAAGGAATCGCGGCCTATAAGCGAAGTCTGTTCAAAATGTGGGTTTGGCGACTATTCTCATTTTATAAGAACCTTTAAGAATGAATACGGGGTATCCCCCAAAAAATACTGCAAAACACTGTAAGCGAGGGGGACTGGTTGCCAGGATCCGATAGCAGAACACATTTCTTCGGAAACGAATTGACCTGATGAAATGTGTTCTGCGGGGTGCTGCACTTAAGCTTCTTCCTGTATATATTCCTTTCCCCAAATGCACATAGCGGTTAGAATCGGAATAAGGCTCTCACCCTTTGATGTAAGTGAATATTCTACTTTCGGAGGAACCTGAGGATACTCTTTCCGTGAAATAACTCCAGCCTGCTCAAGCTCCTTTAGCTGGGTACTCAGCATTTTATGAGTAATTCCGGCTATACTTCTTTTTAACATGTTATATCTTGCAGACGTAATGCAGGCAAGAAGATAAATAATCTTTAATTTCCATTTTCCGCTAATGATAGACAGAGTGTACTCAAAAGGCTCTTTGTTTGTAACAAAGCATGTTTTTTGCTGTATCATTTTAACTCTCCTTTTTGTAAGTATACTACAAAAAAGTGCATTCTTTCTTTTTATGACCTATTCATTATAATTAAAAACATAAAACCATTCAACCTACAGAAAAGAGGATTTACTATGGTTATTGACGGACACTCTCACGTAACCTTTCCAATCCGCAGGCATATAGAGGATATGGACGCAGCAGAAGTAGAAAAAACGGTTTTGTTTTCCACCACCTTTCATCCTGAAAGAGCTCAAAATTTTTCTGAAGTCAGGACATCTATACAATTTTTAAATGATTTATTAGAAGGAAGAAAGGGTTCAATGATCGATGCACGACAAAAATCGGTTGCCGAACTGGCAGAGGCCATACAAATGTATCCGGATCGCTATATTGGATTTGGAGCAGTTCCAACAGGTCTTGATCTTGACGCCACACTTCACTATGTGGATATGGTGATAGAAAAAAAGGGTTTGTCAGGTATGGGCGAATTTACTCCTGGCAGTGGGCAAATTCATTTATTAAAAAATATTTTTATTGCGTCGCAAGAGTTTCACAATCTCCCTGTATGGATACACGCTTTTTTTCCACTTACCTTTTCCGACATAAAGGAAATTTCAGAGTTAGCAAAAAGCTATCCCAAAACCCCGGTTATTTTAGGTCACCTGGGCGGAAGCAACTGGGTTGAAACAGTTGACCTTGCAAAGGAAATATCTAATCTGTATCTCGATACATCAGCCTACTATTCAACTTTTGTTTTGGGAAGCATCCTAAATGAAATTCCTGAAAAGTGTCTGTTTGGAGTAGACAGGCCATTCGGCGATTTACAATTATCCAAGGACGCCATACTGAAACTTGCTAAAACGCCATCCATAGCCAATGCAGTTTTAGGAGAAAATATTGCTCAATTGCTAAACATATAGGAATATGGTAAAGGCGCCCCATTGCGGAGCGCCTTTCAGGCTTATTAGCACCTTATGAATGACAAGCGCAAAATGAAAAAACAAGCTGCTTCATCGGTGCTTCATGTCACTTGGGTTGCAGGCATAGCCTGCTTTGGACCCGTATCAGAGAGCCGTATCGAATACCTGCTTGATGATATCCCGTGAGGCAACTCCTTCGTGTACCTTTTCACCATCCACATAATAGGTTGGCACAAGGTAATAGTCAAATTTATCGGCAACCTCAGGATCTTTTGTTTCATCAATCATTTGAATTTTTAGGTTTTTGTAGACGGGATTTTCACTCGTCAGTTCGTCCATCCACTTTCTTGCTCTTTTGCAGTGAGGGCAGGACTCCATCATAAACATTACCACTGGCTTCATAGCCATCACTTCCCTTCTATGATCATTTTCGACGAGGGAGCCGTCAGGCCCGGCAAACCTTTACCTTGGAAATACGCTTATCGTCGATTTTTTCCACCTTGAAAACCAAAAGGTTATCCTCGATGACAGGCTGCTCACCGGTTTCAGGGATTCTTCCCAGAAGCCCGATGATATACCCGCTCAAGGTTTCATAGCCTTCTGCTTCAAGTGAAACGCCTAAAAGCTCTTCCACCTTTTCCGGATCCACGGTTCCATCGATGAGGTAGGTATTGTCGTCCAGCTTTTCGTATTCCTTTTCCTCCTCATCGTACTCATCAAATATATTACCCACAAGTTCCTCAAGTAAATCTTCAAGTGTAATAATTCCTGCTGTACCGCCGTATTCGTCAATAACCACGGCCATATGAGTCTTGTTGTTCTTAAGATCGTTAAAAAGAGTGTCTATACGCTTTGAAACAGGTACAAAATAAGGCTTTCGGAGAATGGTTCTTAACTCAAAATTCTCCCCCTTGCCTTCCAGCATAACCTGAACCAAATCCTTGACATGAAGTATGCCGACAATATTGTCAATGCTCTCCTCATAGACAGGAATACGGGAATACTGCTCATTTTTGAAAAGGGCTGCAATATTATCCATTGCCGTCGGAAGGGACATACCCACAATTTCGGTACGATGGGTCATAATATCGGAAACAACCTTGTTATTGAATTCAAATACATTGTTGATCATTTCCTTTTCCGTTTCCTGAATGGCGCCTCTTTCCTCACCCACATCCACCATCATACGGATTTCTTCCTCGGTGACCTCTTCATCATTGGCATTGGGATCAATACCAAACAGTCTTACAATAAAATTGGTTGAGGCTGTAAGAAGTCTGACAAAGGGCGAGGTGACAGCAGCAAGCCCGCTAAGTATACCGCCTACAAACATGGCAATGGGTTCAGCTTTGTTCATAGCTATGCGTTTGGGAACCAGCTCACCCAATACAAGAGTAAAATAGGATAAAAGCATGGTCACGACAAAAACAGCAACAGTTTTTAATACATTTTCAGGAATGCTGACGCCGGTGGAAAGAACCAGCTGAACAAGCGGATCGGCAAAGGATTCCGAAGCAAAAGCACTTGCAAGAAAGCCTGCCAGAGTAATTCCGATTTGAATGGTTGCCAGAAAGCGGCTGGGCTCTTTGAGAAGATTTTTAAGAACAATGGCTTTTTTGTGACCTTCGTCGGCCATAAGCTTAATTTTGTTATCGTTCAGAGAAATAAGGGCAATTTCTGAAGCTGCAAAAAAAGCATTCAGCATAATCAGCAGCAACAGTACGAGAATCTCAGTACCCAAACTAAATTCATCCTCCTCTTATTGCCTATATCTTACATGATGTCCCAGTTATTGTCCAGTGATTTTACATACCTTTAAACATGAATCTTTCTGGGGATCAGGCAAAGAGGCGGACTTCAAAAGATTACTCTTCCTCAGTAAGGTTTTCAAGTATTTTTATTTCATTTTTATCGATAAGCTTTTCTTTTAAGGGCCGTATTCCGTGAATCAAATAGTCAACAGCCGCCTTAATGGAATCATAGCCCTGCTTATAGGGCTGCTGGCAAATGGCCGCTTTAATGGTGCCGTCTTTCATAAGCCGTACAATAGCCGGTGTGCTGTCGCAGGCTACGATAAGCATTCCCTCTTCCCGGTTAAGCTCTTGAACCGCCCGGCAAACGCCGGTGGCACCGGCTGCCACAATATACAGCGCATTTATTTGAGGGTGTTGCTTCAGCATTTTCATCGCCTGCTCATAGCCCTGCTCATCGTCATCGTCGGTCTCCACAATATCGGTAATGGTTAAGCCCTTATAACGTTTCTTACGAATTTCATTAAAGCCGAATACCCGTTGATTATGTCCCAATATCTTTATTGAGCCGGTGGCAATACCTAAATTTGCCTTTCCTCCGGATAGAAGCCCCACACAGCCTGCGGCCGTCTGGCCGCTTTTTATGTAATTGCTTCCTACATAGCACATCCGGCTGCTGTTTTCGATATCATTGTTAAGGGTAATAACAGGTATGTTTTCCTGTGACAGAGCATTGATTTGATAAGAGATCTTCGCGTCATTGATGGGTTGGAGAATTAAAATATTTATCCGGCCCTGAAGCTCCTTCATAAGCTCAAGCTGTCTGTCCGCATCATAGCCCTTCATGGTTTTCACAACAACGGAAATACCATACTGAGAGGCCTCCTTTTCCGCCTCCTTCATACCCTTTATGACATCATCAAAAAAAGCGTTCCCCTCCGAACAAAGAATAACGCCGATGATAAAATTCTTTTTTATGGCAGCAAGAGCCTTGCCCGCCATATTTGGCTTGTAGCCAAGCTCTTCGGCAACCTTTCTTACAAGCCTTTCGGTCTCCGGATTCACACGGCCCCGGTTATTCAGTACTCTGTCCACTGTTCCCCGGGAAACACCGCTAACCTCGGATATCTGTTTTATAGTTACTGCCATAAACTGCTCCCGTTGCTTTTCTATAACCCGCTTTCCGCACCCATGAAACCAATGCATCACTTCTTTTATTACTAAAAGGCATCCCTTCTTACAGGGTGCGGAAAGACGTGCTATAAGGATAGAAAAAGTCTAAATCCTAATTATTATCTGGCAAAAGGATTCTCCGACGGATAAAGCATGCCCTTGGGCTGATTAAAGCCAATATCCGTCACACCCAGGTATTTGAAGACTTCAAAAATAACCTTTCCGTAATGGCCGAAAGCTACGGCGCCATGGTGAGGATAGTTCTTTTCTATGAGCACATGCCTGTAAAACCGGCCCATTTCTTTTATGGCAAACACACCTATGCCGCCAAAGGATTTTGTTTTGACGGGAAGAACCTCGCCTTCCGCCACATAGGCCCGAAGCCCGGCGTCCGCTGTGCTCTGAAGGCGGAAGAAGGTAATATCCCCGGGAATAAGATCCCCTTCCAGAGTTCCCTGAGTCACTTCCTCCGGAAGATTTCTGGCCATAATCATCTGGTATTTCATTTCGCAGAAGGCCAGCTTCTTGGAGTTGGTATTGCCGCAATGGAAGCCCATGAAAGTATCGGTAAAGCTGTAGTTGAATTTTTCTTTTATGTCTTCTTCATACATATCCTTGGGCACGGTATTATTGATATCCAGCAGGGTTACCGCATCCTGGCTTACACAAAGGCCGATGAACTCGCTTAACGCCCCGTAGATATCCACTTCACAGGATACGGGTATGCCCTTGGCCATTAAACGGCTGTTGACATAGCAGGGCACAAAGCCAAATTGAGTCTGGAATGCGGGCCAGCATTTACCGGCAATGGCCACGTAATCGCGGGAGCCTTTATGGGACTCCACCCAATCCAGCAGGGTAAGCTCGTACTGGGCAAGCTTGGAAAGGATTTCAGGCTTTTTGTTTCCTGTTCCAAGCTCCTGCTCCATGTCCTTTACCACTTCCGTGATCCTTGGATCTCCCTCATGCTTATTGAAGGCTTCGAACAAATCCAGCTCGGAATTTTCCTCAATTTCCACGCCTAAATTGTAAAGCTGCTTAATGGGCGCATTACAGGCCAGAAAATCCTGAGGCCTGGGACCGAAACCAATTATCTTGAGATTTCTAAGACCAATCAGGGTTCTTGCCATGGGTACAAACTCATTAATCATGGCTGCACAGTCGCCGGCATCCCCGACGGGATATTCGGGTATGTAGGCCTTAATCTCCCTTAGCTTCAGGTTATAGCTGGCATTGAGCATGCCGCAATAGGCATCTCCCCGGCCGCCCACCAGATTGCTTCCTGTCTCCTCTGCTGCGGCAATATACATGGCTGGACCGCCAAATTCTTTTGCAAGCAGGGTTTCGGCTGTTTCAGGACCAAAGTTGCCCAGATAAACGACCAGGGCATTGCACCCTGCCGCTTTCAGCTCCCCCACGGCCTTTCTCATGTCAAGCTCGCTTTCGATACAGGTGGGACATTCGTAAATCTCCCCATACTTTTCCTTGAATTCACGAACAACTGCTTTTCTTCTTGTTTCGGACAGCTCCATTGGAAAACAGTCCCGGGAAACCGCTGCAATACCTAGCTTTACTTCCGGAATATTAAACATCTGCATCCTCCATCCAGGCTTAATGCCTGTTAATTAAATTAAACAAATTTAAGACTTCCGCCGGATTGGAAAAGTTCCCTTTACCATTCCGAAAAGGAATGTGTGCTCGTGCACACTTTGCCACGAATAGCATATTCCTTTCCTTAAGTGATGTCAATATTCTTCTTATGTCCTCTCATACGGATTTTATTGCAGTAAGTGTATAGACCGGAATAGATACAATTAACATCTTAACTATGACGAATTAAAGCACGGTTCCTGTATTTCCTTCAGGATTTTACCCGACAGTAAAAAAGCGCTGACCGGTGGCTTATAGATCCACAGTTCAGCGCTTTTACATAAATATTTAGCTTTTTATAGCCTGTTTTTATGTCCGTCCCACTTTCATTACAGGCTGTCTGAGGGATATCTCATCCTTTAACTGCACCAATCATAACACCCTTTACAAAGTATTTCTGGAGGAAGGGATATATAAGAAGTATGGGCACGGTGGTTATGATAATGGCGGCATATTTTATCGCTTCGGCGTAATTATCAAACTTATCGCCGGACAGCTCTCCTGAACCAAGAGTATCCTGATTGGCTATCAACAGGGCTCTTAAAATATTCTGAATGGGCAGAAGCTTATTATCCGTGATATAAATGGAGGCAGCAAACCAGTTGTTCCAGTGGCCTACTCCGTAATAGAGCAGGAGAACGGCGGTGGTTGGCATGATAAGCGGCACGGCAATGCGGAACAGAATAGTGAGGTCATTGGCTCCGTCAATATGGGCCGACTCAAAAAGGCTTTCCGGTATGTTCTCCATGGCCGTTTTGCAAATAATGGCGTTAAACATACTCAGTGCTCCCGGTATGATAAGGGCTGCCAGATTGTTGTAGAGGCCAAGGGAGCGCTGATTCAGGTAGGTGGGGATAAGCCCGCCGCTGAAGAACATGGTAAACATCAGAAAAAAGATAATAGGTTTTTTCAGGAAGATGTTTTTGCCTGCCATGAAAAATCCGCAGAACCAGGTAAGCAGGATATTCAGGGGCAATGAGAAGATAAGAATTAATAAGCTGTTTTTAAAACCGCTTAAAATCAGGGGGTGCTGAAAGGTCATGCGGTAGGCTCCAAGGCTGAAGCCCTTGGGCCAGAGCAGTATGCCCGGGTCGGCTACAAGCAGGGCATTGTTGCTGACGGAGGCGCATAAAACATAATACATGGGATAGGCCGTTACGAGAATCAAAAGTATCATGAAGGTTACATTAAAACCATTAAACAGTCTGTCGCCCAAACTGACTCTTTTCATATAAATCCATCCTTTCTGTGCTTAAGCTCCGGTGAAAGAAAAGCCTTTCACCGAGTCCTAAAACAATGAAACCTCGTTGAATTTTTTGTTAAGCCAGTTGGTAGCGAGAAGAAAGCTGACATTAACCAGGGAGTTGAATAGGCCCACTGCCGTACTGAAGCTGTAATTGGCTTCCATAATACCTTTTCGGAATACATAGGTTGATATGACGTCGGCTACTTCATAGGTCATGGGCTGGTATAAGAGGAGCACCTTCTCGTAGCCTACATTGAGAATACCGCCCATTCTCAGTATGAACAGCACCATGATGGTAGGAAACAGTCCCGGCAGGGTTATAGAGAGCATTTGCCTGAAACGTCCCGCACCGTCTACCCGTGCAGCCTCGTACTGCTCCTGATCGATTCCTGACAGGGCGGCCAGATAAATAATGGAGTCCCACCCTACCGACTGCCATATGCCCGAAAGAATATAAATGGGATAAAACATATTCTTGTCCGACAGCAAATTGGTACGCTGGCCTCCAAGCATTACGGCAATGTCGTTGAAAACCCCGTCGCTCTGGCAAAAAGCCTTGATAAGACCGCAAACCACCACGATGGAGATAAAATAAGGCATGTAGGATATGGTTTGAACTGTTCTTTTAAATTTGTTGCTGGTAAGCTCGTTCAGCAAAAGAGCCAGAAGGATTGGGGCCGGAAAACCAAACAGGATACTCAGGCCGCTTATGGAAAAGGTATTGCGAAGAAGCCTCCAGAAATAGATATCCGAGAAAAACTGCTGAAAATTCTGGAAACCTACCCAGGGACTCTCTGCTATGCCGAGGGACGGTCTGAAACGCTGGAAGGCGATGACAATACCATACATGGGTTTATAGGCGAAAATGGCCAGATAGATAATAACGGGCAGTATAATGAGATATTTGTATTTATTCCGGGCAAAATCCCGGGCAAGAGTCTGTCCGAGGCCCACCCTGCTTATTCCGGCAGAAGCCTGTCGTATGCTGT
>JAFADM010000202.1 GCA_023424865.1 Bacillota bacterium
TTATGATTAAACCATAGCAAACGAACAACGCAAGCAAATAACATAAATAACACGACCAATAACACAAAATGGACATGCACTATAACACAAACGCACTTGAATTAATTATACAAATGAAACACTAACGAATAACACCAACGAACAACAGCGGTAAAACGCCAATAGTTCTTAATATAAAGAGGGGAAATTAACATGACGGAGGAGAAAAAAATTTCCGAGGAACTGGATAACGAAGTCAAGGAAACCGGATTCCATACCGAGGAAAATGATGTTTATAGATCAGAAAGTACATTGAAAGGGGGGATGCCCGAAGAAAGTGGAAATGAAACCTTTACGGGCACAAATGCAAGGCTTGTACCCGAATTCATTAGAAGCAATAACAAAATTCATGGCGAGGAGGTGTCCGGGAAAACCGCCCGGCCTGAAAACGGGTGGTTTCGCAAGGGTAAACGAAAAATGGCAGGAGTCGTGGCCGGAATAATGCTGCTGTCTGCAATAAGCGGCTATGGCGGCAGCTTCATCGCCCAAAGCCTGAACGGGAGCAGTAATTCGGGGACGTCCAACACGGAAGTTCTGTACCAGTCCGTAACTAAAACGTCCACCGGCAGCACAACGTCCGGCTCGACTCTGACCATCGCCGATATCGCCGCATTAACCGCCGATTCCGTTGTAGCCATCACAACGGAAACCGTCTCTACGGGAAACCGGATGCAGCAATATGTATCCGAGGGAGCGGGCAGCGGAGTCATTCTCACCACCGACGGCTATATTGTCACAAATAATCACGTCATTGACGGCGCGAGCAAGATAACAGTGACACTCAACAGCAAGGAAACCTATACGGCACAGCTTGTGGGAAGCGATGCCCAGACAGATCTTGCGGTTTTGAAAATTGAGGCATCGGATCTACAGCCCGTTGTACTGGGCGATTCCGATACGCTTCAAGTGGGGGAGCTGGCCGTCGCGGTGGGCAATCCTCTAGGTGAACTTGGCGGTACGGTGACGGACGGTATAATAAGCGCACTGGACAGAGAATTGACCATTGATGGACAGTCCATGAACCTGCTTCAAACCAACGCAGCGATCAATCCGGGCAATTCCGGCGGCGGATTGTTCAATGAACGAGGAGAACTCATCGGTATTGTAAATGCCAAGTCATCAGGAACGGGTATTGAAGGACTTGGGTTTGCCATTCCGGTTAACACGGCCAAGACGGTTATCGAACAGCTTATTGCTTTCGGATATGTCCAAGGCAGAGTCGAATTAGGGATGACTCTGCTGGATATCACGGATACCCGGACAGCTATGATGTACCGAGTACAGCAGCTGGGGGTTTATGTTCTTAAGGTAACGGAAGGTTCGGCAGCGGAAACAGCCGGCTTCCAATCGGGAGATTTGATTGCTTCCATCGAAGGAACAGCCGTTGAAACTTCGGACGATGTCACAAGCGTTTTAGAAGGCAAATCCGTAGGCGACACTTTAAAGGTAGTTGTTGTAAGAAGCGGACAAAATGTGACAATGACTCTGACTCTGGGGGAGTATAAGCCCCTGTAATGAATCTGGAACTGCCGGAATTTAAAAAATAGATAGCCAATGCGAGAGATTTTTTCACAGCTTTTCCTCCTTAAATAGAATGAGAGGGTGCGAGGCCCTCTCATCTTCAGCCGGATTCGCTTACGCGAAGGCTGCAAACATCAGGAGCGCGTTTCGGTAAAAACGCGCTCCTGATGTTTAAAATAAGGATAAATAAAGATGAAAATATGGATAAATAAAGATATATGTATTTATAGGCCATATAAGGCTAAAAGGATATTCGATAAATCCATTTAGGTTGTAGTATAATAAGGCGTAAATAAATGAAATATCGCAAAATCTTTTAAATTAAGATAGATTAACCTAAGCAAAGAGGTGGCCCTGGCCCGAAAGGAGACGGAGCATGTATAAAATACTGATGGTGGATGATGAACCCCGAATCCGGGAGCTGGTGAAAAAGTACGCTTTGTTTGAAGGCCATGAGGTGACGGAGGCCGAAAACGGAATGGACGCGGTTGAAGTTTGCCGCAAGCAGGATTTCGACATCATCGTCATGGATGTTATGATGCCTGAGCTGGACGGCTTTTCAGCCTGCCGTGAAATACGGAAAACAAAAACCACACCGGTTTTAATGCTCTCGGCCCGAGGCGAGGAATACGACAGGATCCACGGCTTTGAGCTGGGGGTGGACGACTATGTGGTTAAGCCCTTTTCACCAAAGGAATTAATGCTTCGTATAGATGCCATTATAAGGAGAGCAGGACGTAATGCTCCGGTGGAGGAAAGGGAAGAGGTAACCTTTGAGGGACTTACGGTGGATTTTACCGGAAGGCTGGTCTATCGTGACGGGAAGCGGATAGATATGTCGCCCAAGGAATACGATCTGCTTTTTTATATGGTGCGCAACAGAGGACGCGCTTTAACCCGTGAACGGCTCCTGTCCGAGGTTTGGAGCTATGATTTTTATGGGGACGACAGAACGCTGGATACCCATATCAAGCTTCTTCGAAAAAGCCTTGGGAAATACAATAAATACATTGTAACTCTGCGTGGGGTGGGATATCGCTTTGAATCGGATGCACCATAAAACAGGCCGGACAGAGGATCCGGCATTAAAACCGGGAAAAACGGTTCGCAATAAAAGTATCAAATGGAGCCTTTTTCAATACTTTACCCTGTTTGCGGCAGCCATACTTATACTTTTATGGTTTTTTCAGATAGTGTTTCTGGATAGTTTTTATAAGGCCATAAAGCTCAACAGCATCAAGCTGTCGGCAGAAAGCATCGCAGCCAATATTGACAATGAAGAGCTGACAGGGCTAGTGACGCGCATCGCCCAAAATAACGATTTTTGTATTCTTATTACCGATGAATTTGGCCGAAGCTATTTATCGGTGGATATTCTGGTGGATTGTGTGGTCCATAAGCTCTCCGTCATCCAGCGCTATCATTATGTTGAAATGGCAGAAGAGCACAGCGGTACGTATCTGGAGGTTTTTGAAAGAGGCAATTTTAAAAACACGCTTTATGAGGATAAATGGTATGCAGGGCTCGTTCCCAGAAAAGATACGGGCATGATGGAAAGCCTTTTGTACGTTAAGCTTGCAAAAACCCAGAGCGGCGCTCTGGTAGCCATTATGCTCAACACCAACCTTTCCCCAGTGGATGCCACGGTGCAAACCCTGAGGATCCAGCTTTTTTATGTCACCATCATCATGATTGCGCTGGCCTTTTTCATGGCCCTTATCCTCTCCAGGCGCATTTCAAGGCCTATTGAGAAGATAAACGCCGCATCCAAGGAGCTTGCCATTGGCAATTACAAGGCCAATTTCGCCTATGGCGGCTACCGGGAAATTGAGGAGCTGGGGGAGAGCCTTAAGGAAGCGTCCATTGAGCTTGCCAAGGTAGACAGCCTCAGGCGGGAGCTTATCGCAAACATCTCCCACGACCTTAGAACCCCTTTAACCATGATTACAGGCTACGCGGAGGTCATGCGGGATTTACCGGGTGAAAATACGCCGGATAATGTTCAGGTCATCATCGATGAGGCTCGTAGGCTTACAACCCTTGTAAATGACGTACTGGACATTTCAAAGCTTCAGTCGGGAGCCATGCCTATTTTGACCGTCACTTATAATTTTACGGAAAGTGTAAAGAAAATTTTAGAGCGTTTTTCCCGGCTTACCGAAAAGGAAGGCTACACCATTGACTTTGCTTATGATGGCGATGTCCGGGTTCATGCCGACGAACTCAAATTGTCCCAGGTTATTTACAATCTCGTGAATAATGCGATAACCTATACGGGTAAGGATAAAAAGGTATTTGTCCGGCAAACCGTCCATGAGGGGCGGGTGCGCCTTTCCGTTACCGACACCGGCGCGGGCATTCCCGAAGACAAGCTGAAGGATATTTGGGAGCGCTATTACAAGGTGGATAAGGAGCACCGGCGTGCCCAGATGGGAACCGGTCTGGGATTATCCATTGTCAAAACCATTCTGGAGCTCCACAACACCGGTTTCGGCGTGGAGA
>JAFADM010000237.1 GCA_023424865.1 Bacillota bacterium
GTGCCAAATCACGGCAAAAGCAACGGCAAAAGGAGAATAAGTTGCGCTTTACAGGATTGTATTGTATAATTTAATGGTTTATGAAGACAATGGTAGAGATATTAAAGGTTTTACCTGGTATGGAGGATACGTGAATGAGCGTACAAATTGAGAAGATTGAAAAAAATGTGGCGAAGCTGGAAATAGAAGTCGCCGCAGACGTGTTCGAGTCCTGTATGGCAAAGTCATACAACAAAAATAAAGGAAAATTCAACATTCCCGGCTTCCGTAAAGGAAAAGCCCCCAGAAATGTTATTGAAAGATATTACGGCGAGCAGGCCCTTTATGAGGATGCAATCAATTTTGCCTGCGCCGAAGCTTATGATAAAGCCATTGACGAGCACAAGCTTGAGCCTGTTGACAGACCTGAAATTGATGTTGTTAAAATGGGCAAGGGCGAAGCTTTTGTATTTACCGCAACCGTTACCTTGAAGCCCGAAGTTGAGCTGGGTGCATACAAGGGCCTTGAGGTAGCCAAAGAAGAGGTTTCCGTTTCCGATGAGGATGTGGATTCCGAAATTAAGAAGACGGCTGAAAGAAATGCCAAAATGGTTAATGTGGAAGACCGTCCTGTTGAAACCGGCGATACACTGGATATTGATTTTGCCGGAAGCATTGACGGCGTACCCTTTGAAGGCGGCACAGCTCAGGGCTACACCCTGGTAATCGGCTCCGGTTCCTTCATCCCCGGCTTTGAAGAACAGCTTGTAGGAGCTTCTCTTGGGTCCGAGGTTGATGTCAACGTGGTCTTCCCCGAGGATTACCACAGTGCGGATCTTGCCGGAAAGCCCGCCCTTTTCAAGGTTAAGGTTAATGATATCAAGGTAAAGCAGCTGCCTGAAATAAACGACGAATTTGCTTCCGATGTTAGCGAATTTGAAACTCTTGCCGATTACAAGGCCGATGTAAAAACCAAACTTCTGGAAAAGGCTGAGCACGAGGCTGAGCACAAGTATGAGGATGCTGTGGTTAAAAAGGCTGTTGATAACGCCACCGTGGATGTTCCCGAGGCAATGGTAAGCCGCCGCCTGGATGATATGCTTCGTCAGTTCGACATGCAGCTTCGCTACCAGGGCATGGACCTTGCAAACTACCTTAAGATGATTGGCTCTGATGAAAGTCAAATCCGTACGGAGCAGCGTGACAGCGCCCTTAACGATGTTAAAACCCAGCTGGTTCTTGAAGCTGTAGGCAAAGCCGAAAACGTTGAAGTCAGTGAAGAAGAATATGAGACTGAGCTGGTTTCCATGGCAGAAAGATACAAGCAGCCGGTTGAGGAAATGAAGAAACATTTGCATGAAGATGATATAGAATATATCAAGAATACCATCGTGCGCAGAAAGACCGTTGAACTTCTTGTGAACGCGGCCGTTTGATTGTCCGTCTATTTAAACGACGGCCCATACCGGAAAACTTCCGGGAAATCGATTAGAATTCCTTACATGGTGGAAAGATAGCAGTATAAGCCACTAAAATACTTTTTTAAAACCCTGAAGGAGGTAATGTAAGATGTCACTGGTACCTATAGTAGTTGAACAGAGCAGCAGAGGAGAAAGATCCTACGACATATATTCAAGACTGTTAAAGGATAGAATCATTTTATTAAGCGATGAAGTTAATGATGTAACGGCGAGTCTTGTAGTAGCACAAATGCTTTTTCTGGAGGCAGATGACCCGGATAAGGACATTCAGCTCTACATAAATAGTCCGGGAGGCTCTATTACCTCCGGTATGGCTATTTATGATACCATGCAGTATGTCAAATGCGATGTTTCCACCATCTGTGTCGGTATGGCCGCCAGCATGGGAGCCTTTTTGCTGACTTCAGGCGCCAAGGGCAAGCGCTTTGCTCTGCCCAACAGCACCATTATGATTCATCAGCCCCTGGGAGGAGCAAGAGGCCAGGCCACCGATATAAAAATCCACGCCGAATGGATTCTCAAAACAAAAGACCACCTCAACAGGCTTTTGAGTGAGAAAACCGGACAGCCGCTTGAAAAAATTCAGGCCGATGTGGAAAGGGATTATTTTATGAGCGCTCAGGAGGCCAAGGACTACGGACTTGTGGATCTGGTCATGGAGCGCAGAATAACGGGGTGACGGAATGGCGAGATATGACGATAAGAAACAGGTAAAATGCTCCTTTTGCGGAAAGACCCAGGATCAGGTCAACCGCATTGTTGCCGGCCCGGGAGTATATATTTGCAATGAGTGCATCGAATTGTGCTCCGAGATAATTGAGGAGGAATTCGAGGAATCCCATGTTGAGCAGCAGATGGACGAAATTCCAAAGCCTCAGGATATCAAGCGGATACTTGACGAGTATGCGGTAGGTCAGGATAAGGCCAAGCGGACGCTGGCAGTGGCTGTTTACAACCACTATAAGCGCATTCGCACTGAAAGCGCCAAGAGTGACATTGAGCTGCAGAAAAGCAATATTCTCATGGTTGGCCCTACAGGCTGCGGAAAGACCTATCTGGCTCAGACCCTGGCCAAAATACTCAATGTCCCCTTTGCCATCGCTGATGCCACTTCCCTTACGGAAGCGGGCTATGTGGGCGAGGATGTTGAAAATATACTCCTTAAGCTGATACAGGCTGCGGATTATGATGTGGAGCGGGCCGAAAAGGGAATCATATACATCGATGAGGTGGATAAGATCTCAAGAAAATCGGAGAATCCCTCCATTACCCGGGATGTCAGCGGTGAAGGCGTGCAGCAGGCCCTTTTGAAAATACTTGAGGGTACTGTGGCTTCCGTACCCCCTCAGGGAGGAAGAAAGCATCCTCATCAGGAATTTATACAGATTGATACAACCAACATTCTCTTTATTTGCGGCGGCGCCTTTGACGGACTGGAAAAGATTATTCAGAGCCGTATCGGCGAAAAGGCCATGGGCTTTGGCGCCCATGTGGAAAGCCGCAAGGAAAAGGATGTGGGCGAGCTCTTTTCACAAATGTCTCCCCAGGATTTATTGAAGTACGGTCTCATACCCGAGTTCGTTGGAAGACTTCCTGTTACCGTATCCTTAAATCAGCTGGACAAAAACGCTCTCGTCGATATTCTGACAAAGCCGAAAAACGCTCTTGTCAAGCAGTATAAGAAGCTGCTGGAAATCGATGGCGTACAGCTTGAAATTGATGAAGGGGCACTGGAGGTTATTGCCGACAGAGCCATTGAGCGCAAAATTGGCGCCCGAGGCCTTCGTGCCATTATGGAAGAAATCATGCTGGACGTTATGTTTGAAATTCCTTCCAGGGAGAATGTGGAAAAGTGCGTGGTGACCAAGGATACCGTTCTTCATCGCCACAGTCCAGAGCTTGTTCTGGGTGAGCAGAAGAAAGCTCTTCCTCCTGCTAAAAAAAAGAAGAGAAGTGAAATTGATTCTGCATCTTAAGCCTTTTTATGCAAGATCCGACATTTTTCAGGGTAAAAACTGAAAATCCTTCATCGTTTCCTCCGGTGAGTTTTCTTATAATAAGTGAGAATAAACTTACCGGAGGATACAATGAAGCGCAAAGCCCTGTCTATTTATCAAAAAATTGTCATTCTCATCTTATGTATTACGCTTATCCCTACTTTTCTGCTTGGAATATACAGCTATTATATTGCATCAAAAACTCTTGAGACAGAAATCCGGAATGCAGCCTCTGAGGTTATGAAGCTGGTTAGGGATAATCTTCAGAATCAAATTGCCGTCAAGGAAGAAACATTGGCGGTCTTTGCTCAGACAAATGCCCTTAAAACCTATGTTTCCGATGGAATGATGTTAAGTCGTCAGGTTGTCACAAGCTCTCTTTCTAATTTTCTTTTCGGTCAAACAGATATACAGGAAATCTTTATGGTTTTTCCCGATAAAACCGTCCTTGCCGCAAATCAAGGCTATAGCGGTCCTGAAGGCAGTCCTCTTGACGCAGGCTGGTATGAAAAGGCGTTGGAAGGGGAAAAGCCTGTATGGAGCCAGGTTTATCAAAGCAGCCGTACAGGGGAGTATCTTGTTCTCATTGCCTGTCCGGTATATAACAGCTCGCTGCGCCTGGTAGGTGTTCTGGGTGCTGAAATTCCTCTCAATGCCATGGTAGAACAGGTAAAGGAATTAAAAATAGGTCAGGACGGGTATATTGCGCTTTTTGATGAATCCGCCCTTGCCGTTTCACACCCAAGTGC